>NZ_JACJTH010000039.1:0-98682 GCF_014698595.1 Synechocystis sp. FACHB-908
CTTTTTTTGCCGAAATATTCTCCTGATTTAAATGATATTGAGCATGACTTTAGTGCCTTGAAACGAGCTAGAATGTACGCTCCTATTGACACGTCTCTTGATGAAATTATCCGTTCTTACTGTGGCGTTTAGCGTCTCAGCTTTATTTGAAACTACTATATAATCGTTGATATTTACTGTTCCATAAATTTATTCACAAATCATAGTATTAAAATTTATTTGATGAAGCCAAAATTCGTCGGTGATAACAAACATTTTCAGTTTTTCTCCTGATTAATCATTTCATTGATCAGATCAATTCAAGACTAGCTCAAATTATTCCCGTCGGCGATCGCCATTGATGCAGCTATAATGATTGCCGCTTTATTTCCCTGAACTTTGCCCATGATTAAGAATGATATTTGGATCCGTGCTCAAGCTGCCCAAGGCATGATTGAGCCTTTTGAACCCAAGTTAATGCGGCAAATAGAGGGACAACCGGCTATTTCCTTTGGTCTGAGCAGTTTTGGTTATGATATTAGGCTTTCTGCGGCGGATTTTCGCATTTTTCGCCATATTCCGGGCACTGTAGTTGATCCCAAAAACTTTAACCCCCACAATTTGGAAGCTACCCAACTGCACAGGGATGACAGTGGCAGTTATTTTATTTTGCCAGCCCACTCCTACGGCCTGGGAGTTGCAGTGGAAAGATTGGCCATCCCTGCTAATGTAACCGTACTTTGTATTGGTAAAAGTACTTACGCCAGGGCTGGTATTATTGCCAACTTAACTCCGGGGGAAGCGGGGTGGTGTGGTCACCTCACCCTAGAATTTTCCAATTCCTCCAGTGCTGATTGCCGTATCTACGCCAACGAAGGCATCGTACAGTTACTCTTTTTTGAAGGGGAAGACTGCGATATTAGCTATGAAACCAGAAGGGGCAAATATCAAAATCAGCCCCAATCAGTTACACTACCCCGGGTTTAGAGTTGGAAGAGATCACTCATCAACTACTAGACCAGGGTGGGATGAAAGAAAAAGGCCAGGGCCACAATGGCATAGGTAGCAAGCAACAGGATGCCCTCTAACCAATTGGAAGTGCCATCACTACTGATAGAGTTGACAATCAAAACTGCCACCAATACCGCTACCAACTCGAATGGATTGAAGTTTAAATCCATGGGCTGACCGATCGCCCAGCCGACGATGACCAAGACTGGGGCCACAAAGAAGGCAATTTGCAGGCTCGACCCCATCACCACAGACATGGAGAGATCCATTTTATCTTTCATGGCCACAGTGACGGCGGTGGCGTGCTCGGCAGCGTTACCGATAATGGGTAGGACGATTACCCCGGTGAACAGGGCAGTTAATCCCAGGGATTCCGTGGCCACCTCTAAGGAACCCACCAGCAATTCCGATTCCACCGCTACCCCTAGGGTGACTACCAATAAAACTCCCGTCCAAAGCCAAAGATTGGGTTTTTCTTCTTCCGTAGGAGGTTCCGGTTCTGATACATCTTCGCCGAGTTCGGGCATCTCCATATTCTCGGCCACGCCCACATCGTACAGATAGGCATGGGTTCCCATGGAAAACACCAAGGAGAGGAGGTAGACACCGATTAACACCACGGCCACGGCCACAGAGAGATTTTGTAAAACCGTTTCCTCCACCCCCGTGGAGGTGTATTGCAAGGCTGTGGGTAACAGAATCGCCACTACCCCCAAATTCATGGTGGATGCATTCAAGCGAGCGGCGAGGGGTTGGAAATTTTGTTCCTTATAGCGCAATCCCCCCAGGAAGACGGCAAAACCCATTACTAGCAGTAAGTTACCAATAATTGATCCTGTCAGGGTGGCTTTGACCACCTCGATTAACCCTTCTTTTAGGGCGATATAGGCCAAAATTAGTTCTGTGGCGTTGCCGAAGGTGGCATTGAGCAGGCCCCCCGCATTAGGACCGATTACCACGGCGATTTCCTCCGTGGCCGTGCCCATGAAGGCTGCTAGGGGCACAATGGCCAAACCAGCCAAAATGAACACCGTCGTTTCCCCCCAACCCAACCAGTGGGCGGCAAAGGAGAGGGGACAAAAAACTAACAGGACAAGAAAAATCTTACTTTTGGTGGACATAACCTGGCGATCGCCATTGAAGCGGTTTTTTGGATAGTTCGATTTATTATGCCCCAGGAAATTTCAAAATTATCTCAATTTGCCAAGATTAAACAATCCCTCCTAGGGGAAATTATTGATCACTCTCCTGGGTGGTAGGCAGTGGTTTAGAATATATCCCTGGGCGCTTTCCCACAAACCAATTACCAGGGTTGGCCGAGCGGTTGAGGCAGCGAACTCATAATTCGCCCTAGACAGGTTCAACTCCTGTACCCTGGACTTAAAACGAATCAAATTTTTGGTTGTTCTGACTGAAGATTGTCGTCGATTTGGATTAAAGGCAACAGAGTTTATTTCCCAGTGGTAAGCGTGGGTAATCGGGGCGATCGCCTGCTAAACTGGAAAGGTTGTCAAAAATTCGCACATCCAAGCTTTCGGGTGTTTCTGCCACAGGCGGAAATTCCCTTGGATGAAGGATAAACCCGAATAGGAGAAAATTTAACATGCCCGTAGTTTCTCTCGCAGATTTGCTAGAGTCTGGTGTTCACTTCGGCCACCAAACCCGCCGCTGGAACCCCCGCATGGATCAATATATCTACACCGCCCGCAATGGTGTTCATATTATTGACCTGGTGCAAACCGCCCAACTGATGGAAGATGCCTATGAGTATGTCCGCTCTTCCACCATCAACGGTAAAAAGTTCTTATTTGTCGGCACTAAGCGCCAAGCCGCTGGCATCATTTCCCAGGAAGCCCAACGCTGTGGAGCTCACTACGTCAATCAACGGTGGTTGGGGGGAATGCTCACCAACTGGGAAACCATCCGCAAACGGGTTGATCGCCTGAAGGAATTGGAAGCCCTAGAAGCCAGTGGCGGCATTGACCGTCGGGGTAAAAAAGAAGGCTCCATGCTCCGGCGGGAATTGGGCAAATTACAAAAATACCTGGGCGGTATTAAAAATATGCGCAAGCTCCCCGACGTGGTGGTAATCGTGGACCAACGGCGGGAACATAACGCCATTCATGAATGCCAAAAGCTCGGTATTCCCATCATTGCCATGTTGGATACCAACTGTGACCCAGATGTGGTCGATGTGCCTATCCCCGCTAACGATGACGCCATCCGTTCGATCAAATTGATTGTGGGCAAACTGGCCGATGCAATCTATGAAGGTCGCCATGGTCAACCGGATGTCAGCGATGACTACGAAGAGTTTGACGAAGGTTTGGATGGAGATAATCTAGAAGTAGAAGCCGCTGAGGAAGTGGAAGAAGCGGCCGAAGCAGAAGTTGCAGCCACTCCAGAAGCTTAGATTTTGTCCCTTTTTTCCTTTTTCTCACCGATGGGGCAGGGCAAACCCAGTCCCAGTACTAGGGGAAAATATAGCTGGTGTTGACCATCACTTTTTTCCCTTAGCCCAATAATTACCGTGCAATCATAGAAAAACTGATTAGGAACGATAACCATGGCAGAAATTACCGCTCAACTCGTGAAGGAACTGCGTGAAAAAACCGGCGCAGGCATGATGGACTGTAAAAAAGCCCTAAAGGAAAATGAGGGTGATTTAGAAAAATCCATTGAATGGCTCCGGCAGAAGGGCATTGCCTCCGCTGATAAAAAATCTGGCCGTACCGCGGCCGAAGGTTTGGTCCATAGCTACATCCACTTTGGTGGCCGCATTGGCGTGTTGGTGGAAGTTAACTGCGAAACTGATTTTGTCGCCCGGGGTGATCGCTTTAAAGATTTGGTTAACGATGTGGCCATGCAGATTGCCGCTTGTCCCAATGTGGAGTACGTTAGCGTAGCCGACATTCCCCAGGAAATGGTGGCTAAAGAGAAGGAAATTGAAATGGGGCGCGACGACCTGGGCAAAAAGCCCGCCAATATCAAAGAAAAGATTGTCCAAGGGCGCATTGATAAACGCCTCAAGGAGCTATCTTTGCTAGACCAGCCCTACATCAAAGACCAAAATCTCACCATTGAAGAGTTGGTTAAACAGGCGATCGCCGAATTGGGGGAAAACATCCAAGTTCGTCGCTTTATCCGCTTTAACCTTGGTGAAGGCATCGAAAAAGCAGAAACCAACTTTGCGGAAGAAGTGGCCGCCGCCGCTAAGGGCTAGTAACTCAGGCTTGATTACCGCACTACTTATTAGCTAAATCTAAGAACCTTTTGAACCCAGATTTCCACCGCCACAGGCCAGGGAAGATTTGGGTTTTTGCTTTTGGGATAAACCCCAGAAAATCTTGGCAGCCCATCTTTGCTTTGCCCAGAGAGTGTGTCAAAATCGTGGGTAACTTAGTCTGTCCTAGGCTTCCATAACTTATAATTATCGCCATCATTGCTATGTTGCCATTGCCATTAATTGCTAACGGAAAAGGATTTATCCGCGCTCTAGAAAACGACGGGGCTTTGGCAGTGTATGCCCCCCTAGAAGGTGGTTATGAAGGTCGTTACCAAAGACGCCTACGGGCCAACGGCTACGCCAGTATATCCCTTTCGGCAAGGGGTTTGGGGGACGTGGAAGCCTATTTGATGCAAGTCCATGGAGTACGTCCGGCCCATTTAGGTAAGAAAAACATTGCCCAAGAAGGAGCGGTGGGACCGATTTATTTTGCCCAGCCGATCGCCGGTTATCAGTTGGAAAATTTACCGGCCCAAAGTAAAGGTTTGGTGTTGTGGATTTTGGAAGGTTATATTCTCTCCCAAACCGAAATTCAAGACTTAATTAGTCTCACCAAAAGAGTGCCCAAACTGAAAGTGGTGTTGGAAATGGGCGGCGATCGGGTTTTCCGCTGGCAACCTTTACTGGATTGCTTGCAGGCGGCCTAGTTTTTCCTGTGCAACAGCTTTGATTTGCTGAATAAAATCTTTTAACCTTCATTTTTAACCCCCATGACCGCCCGTCTTGCCCGTCCCTATGCGGTTCTTTCCATTGGTGCGGCCCTGGCCACCATGGGATTGAAATTGGGGGCCTATGCCATTACCGGTTCTGTGGGTCTGTTGTCCGATGCGTTGGAATCCACTGTGAACCTAGCTTCGGCGATCGTTGCTTTTTGGGCTCTGTCCTTAGCGGCTACCCCGGCGGATTCTGAACATCCCTTTGGCCATAGCAAGGCGGAATACTTTTCTAGTGGATTAGAAGGGGCCTTCATTTTTGTTGCGGCCCTTGGCATCGGTTACAGCGCTGTAGAACGTTTACTGAGTCCCCGACCCTTAGATCAAAATGCTTTGGGCATTGCCTTGGCGATCGCCGCTACGGCCTTAAACGGAACAGTGGCTTGGATTCTTTGGCGGGCGGGGAAAAGATTAAATTCCATTGCCTTGCGGGCCGATTCTCAGCATCTAATGACCGATGTCTGGACTTCGGTGGGGGTGGTGGTGGCGGTAGCTTTAATTTTTGTCACTGGTTGGGAATGGCTAGATCCCTTGATAGCCCTTGGGGTAGGATTCAACGTGCTCTGGACAGGAACCCATTTATTGCGGGAAACCATCTCCAGCTTGATGGACCAATCGCTGCCCCCGGCCCAACTCCAGGCCATCACTAGCTGTTTTTTGCCCTACGAAGACCAAGGAGTACGTTTTCATCTATTGCAAACCAGGCAGGCCGGCTCCCAGTCTTTTATTTCCTTCCATGTCCTAGTGCCTGGACATTGGACTGTGCAACGGGGCCATGACCTCTGTGAAGCCATCGAAACGGCGATCGCCGAACGGATTACTGGCTCTAGGGTAACCACCCATTTGGAGCCCCTGGAAGACCCTAAATCTTGGCAACATCCTGACGAGTTTCCCCCCTCTGCCCCTTTAAACCGGGATAAGCCCAATTAGGTTTTGGGGTATCATGCAAAAACTTGGCTCCGGCAGATTCCGGCTCCGGGTAGCATAACAAACTTTTTTGTCATTTACGACAACAGGAGAACTTTAAAAAATATGAACAACTATACTAAAGACGATGATGGACGGCTGAATAATTTTGCCGTTGAACCCAAGATCTATGCGGCCGATGCTCCCAGTAAAGCCGACAAACGAAATTATTTGATTATGGCGGCCATTACCGTTGTGCTGGTGGCGGGGCTGATTGCGGTGGCTGTGGTAGCTTCCGGGGCTAGCACCTAATTTTGTCCGTAGATTAAGAAGGTATCGCCATCGTCACTCCCTAGTTGCGATGGCCAGTCAACTTCTAGAATTAAGGAAAGGGGGAAAGTGGCATGGGGCAAAAAACTACAACTTTGTACGACACCGATTTCAATCTTTGGATTGAGCAAACTGTGCGTCAACTCAAACAAGGTGATTTGCAATCCTTAGACTTAGAGAATTTAATTGAAGAAATAGAGTCCATGGGCCGCAGTGATAAACGGGAAGTTTATAGTCGCTTGAAGGTACTTTTCCTGCACCTGCTCAAATGGAAATATCAACCCCAGAAGCGCACTGGTAGCTGGAAAAACACCATCGATGAGCAAAGGGATCAGCTTAATTTAATTCTGGCCGATAGCCCCAGCTTGAATCCCTATGTGCAAACCATATTTGCCGATTGTTATCTTAAAGGGAGAAAGGGCGCAGCCAACGAAACCAATTTACCCCTCTCAAACTTTCCGGTGGATTGTCCCTTTTCCCTGGCGGAAATGCTTGATGCAGAATTCTTTCCCGATTAATTAATTTTTCTGGCAAATTTCCCTGGCTCCATGAATACCCCCTCTTCGACCCAACCCGCAACAATGGTCAAAGCGATAATCCCAACTTTGTACGACACCGATTTCAATCTTTGGATTGAGGAAACTGTGCGTCAACTCAAACAAGGCGATTTACAATCCTTAGATTTAGACAATTTAATTGAAGAAATAGAGTCCATGGGTCGCAGCGATAAACGGGAAGTTAAAAATAGACTAATTGTTTTGATGATTCATTTGCTCGAATGGCGGTATCAACCGGAAAAACGCTCTAACAGTTGGACAGCGACCATTAACGAACAACGTCGTCAGTTAGGCCTCATCACCGGGGATAGCCCTAGTCTGAAACCATTTTTGGTTGATAATTTTCCCGGTTGTTATCAGATAGCCCGCAGGGATGCGGTGAGGGAAACGTTTTTATCGCTATCAGTTTTCCCCCTGGATTGTCCCTTTTCCCTGGCGGAAATTCTCAATGCTGAGTTTTTCCCCGATTAATCTGTTGCCTAGCTGAATGAATTCCCCTGCCCCTGATCCGGCCCTCTCTACGGCGATCGCCAGCATCCAACAATCGTTAAATTGGTATGCGAGCCAGCGTCGCCATTGGAACTATCCCCCCAATCTGGAATTGCAGGGGGCGGTGCGCCAGGACATTCAAGCCATGCACCAAGCCTTAGCCAAACTGGAGCAACGGGTATTTAAAATTGCGGCCTTTGGCTTAGTCAGTCGGGGTAAATCCACCGTGATTAATGCCTTGTTGGGGGAAAAACGCCTGGAAACAGGACCGCTCCATGGCGTAACCCAGTGGCCTCAATCGGTACGGTGGTGCAGTAACGACAAAATTCAAATTGATTTGATTGACACGCCAGGGCTAGATGAAATTGCCGGGGGTGCCCGAGCCGCCATGGCCCAAACCGTAGCTCACCAGGCAGATCTGATTTTATTTGTTATTGCGGGGGACATTACCCAAACGGAATTTACTGCCCTCCAGACATTGCGCCAGGCCCAAAAACCTCTATTGCTAGTTTTTAATAAAATCGATCTATATCCGGAGCAGGATCAACAACAAATTTTTGCTCAGCTACAGTCCCTCACTCCTGACGGGGAAGATAGCCCCATTTTTTCCGCCGAGGACATTGTGTTAGTGGCCGCTGAACCTCCCCCCATAATGGTGCGGGTGGAATATGGCAACTCCCCTAAGGGTTCTCGGCCTAGCCCGGCCCTAGAAGAGCGATGGGAAAAACCAGCCCCCAAACTGGATCAACTACGCCAGAAAATTTTCACTATTCTGAACCAGGATGGCAGTCAACTGCTGGCCCTTAATGCTCTGCGCCAGGTGGAACAAGCCGAAAAGAATATTGCCACTAAAACCATTGAAATCCGCACTGCTGAAGCTGACCAACTCATTAGTAAATATATGCGCTATAAAGCCCTGGCGATCGCCGTGAATCCCATTGGTTTATTGGATTTAGCCGCCAGTGTGATCACCGACCTATTGTTAATTCGGAATCTAGCCCGAATCTATGGCCTGCCCATCACGAGCTACGAAGCAGGGCGCATCTGGAAAAAAGTACTGATCGGTGCGGGTGGTATTTTATTGAGTCAATGGGTATCAGCTTTATTTTTAGGCTTACAAAAAACCGCCAGCCTTGTTGAAAACCCAGGTAATCTAGCGGCCTATGCCGGGGGAGCCTTACTCCAGGGGGGAGTGGCCGCCTACAGCACCTATATTGTTGGGGAAGGGGCAAAAATTTATCTAGCCCAGGGAGCTAGTTGGGGCAATGCCGGCACCAGTACGGCGATCGCCAAAATAAAAAATGATGCCCCCCCAGACAGTATGCTTAGGCGTTTAGATGATGTAGGCGGCGAAGGGTAGTTCGGATTAAGCAGCGCGGGGAAAAAGAGAGTTAGAAAAACACATCCATTTCAGAGCGCCCGGTGATTTTGAGCCAGTTTTGGGCCTCGATGTAATTATTAGGGGCTAGGCGTATGGCCTGTTTCCAATATTCCGCCGCTTTATCAAATAAATTCTCTGCGTCGTCTTCCTGCCCTGCTTCCTTCGCCTTTTCCCCTTGGAAATGGTAAATTACCGCAATGTTATTCAACGCCGAGGGCATTTTGGGGTTCAGTTCAATGGCTTCTTGGTAAAGCCCCAACGCCTTTTCATGGTCTCCATTACTAGCGTGGATTAGGGCCATGTTATAGAGAATATAACTGCGGTCATTGGGATTTTCCTCCAACCGTAACGCCTCTTCATAGTTATCCAGCGCCTCTGCGTATTCCCCATCCGCCTGGGCCGACATACCATCCCGATAATAAACAAAGGCTTCCTTCGCTTTTTGGTTAGTGGGCAGAATTTTTAGGATAATGTCCGCCATAACGGTAAAGGACTTATCAATGAAATTATCGTTACGTTGGGTGCGGGGCATAGTAGTGAAATAATCTTATTTTGGCCAACTATTCTAACTTTTCTGGTAGCGTCGGCAAAACTCTCCTTTACCCTACTGTTTGCCTGGAAAATTGGATAATGGCCAAAATTATTTGATGAACCGGGCCAATAACTTTTCCAACTCCACCCAGACGAACATTAAACTGCTAAAGCCAAAACAAACCAGTAGTTGCTGGGGACTGAGCCAATCGGTGCCAAAGAAATTTCTCAGGGGTTCAAAATACACCAAGCATAACTGCAGGATAGTGGTGACAATTACGGCCCCCCACAGGTAGGGATTGGTCAAAGGGTTCATTTCTATGGTTAAACGATGGTTGGAGCGTACGGCAATGGCGTGGCCCATCTGGGCAATACAGAGGGTGGTAAAAACCATGGTTTTCCAACTGTCGGGCGCACCAGCTAGGTCAGCACTGTGATAGGCCCAGACCATAAGGGTGATGGTAACCACCGCAAAAACCAGACCGATGCGGATAATGTAGGCCCCCAATCCCCGAGAAAAAATACTTTCCTGGGGACTAAAGGGGCGACGCTTCATAATATTTGGTTCCCCCGGCTCCATGGCCAAAGCTAAGGCTGGCAAGCCATCGGTGACCAAATTCATCCAGAGAATTTGCAGGGGAGTAAGGGGCACGGCAGATAGCCCTAAAAGGGGAGCAGACGCAATGGTGATCACTTCCCCCACGTTACTACCCAGAATATATTTGATGAAATTACGAATGTTGTTATACACCACCCGCCCTTCCTCGGCGGCGGCCACAATGGTGGCAAAGTTGTCGTCCAACAAAACCATGTCGCTGGCTTCTTTGCTCACATCGGTGCCAGTGATACCCATGGCAATGCCAATGTCTGCTTGCTTGAGGGCTGGGGCATCATTGACCCCATCTCCGGTCATGGCCACAAAACGATTCCGAGCTTGGAAGGCTTTGACAATGCGTAGTTTATGTTCCGGGGAAACCCTGGCAAAAACGCTCACTTCTTCCACCTGGGCTTCCAGATCGCTTTGTTGTAGTTGTTCTAAGGTTTGCCCAGTCAAAAAACGATCGCCAGCTTGATTGATGCCCAAATCCTTGGCGATCGCCAGGGCCGTTAGGGGATGATCACCGGTAATCATAACGGTGCGGATGCCAGCGGCGAGGGATTTTTCCACTGCTAACCGTACCTCTGGCCGGGGCGCATCCAACATGCCAACCATACCCAACCACACCAGATTATCTTCGGCAGCTATGAGGTCAGGGGTGCTGGGAATCTGGGCCAGGGATTTACAGGCAAAACCCAACACCCGTAATCCCCGACTGGCCATGAGATTGTTATCACTCAAAATTTGTTCTTGATGCTGGAAATTGAGGGGTACACAATGGTCAGCGGTATGAATTTGTCCGCAGTGGGGGAGGAGTAACTCCGGCGATCCTTTGGAAAAAATTAGGTAGGGCCCTGGCGTTAAGGCCAAATTTTCTAAAATGCCCAATAAATTTGCTAAGGGGGACTCTCCTTCGGCTGGCACTTCCACAATCACCCCCATGCGTTTGCGCTCCGAAGAAAAGGGAAATTCCCCCCGCCGCATAAAACTAGGTCTTAACTGTGCCTGGTCAAAGCCAAATTTCTTGGCCAGCACTAGCAATGCTCCTTCGGTGGGGTCCCCAATCACTTGCCACTCCATTTCCCCTGGATTGTAGTTCAGTTCAGAATCGTTACAGAGGATGGCGTTGAGACACAGTAATTGCAAGGCCGGGGGCCATGGTCCGGAGGTCGCCCTCTGTTCTCCATCCGAGAGGTGGATGATGTTGCCCTGGGGTTGGTAGCCTTCTCCGCCAATGCTGAGGCGATCGCCATGGGTCAGCACTTCCCGCACCACCATTTTATTTTGGGTGAGGGTGCCGGTTTTATCGGAACAAATGACGTTAACGGAACCGAGGGTTTCCACCGCTGGTAATTTGCGAATTAGGGCATGGCGTTTAATCATCCTCTGGGTGCCCAGGGCCAGGGTAACCGTAATCACCGCCGGTAAACCTTCTGGCACCACCGCCACCGCCATGCTGAGGGACGTTTCCACCAACTGCCGCAGTTCGCCCCAGCCACTCTGCCACACCCCCAGAATAATAACCAGGGTTACCAGCAGGAGAGAGCCTGACACTAGCACTCCGGCTAAGTTTTCCATCCTTTTTTGCAAAGGGGTGGGTTCCGGGGCCACCCTCTGTAACATCTCGGCGATTTTGCCCAATTCGGTGGCCATGCCAGTGTTGGTAATCACCACTTTGCCCCGGCCTTGGACGACTTCGGTGCCAGAAAAGACCATATTTTGGCGATCGCCAAGGGGAGTATCTAAAGGTAAACCAGTATTACTGGCATTTTTTTCCACTGGCTGGGCTTCCCCGGTTAGGGCCGATTCTCGAATGAGAAGGTTAGCCGCTTCGATCAGTTGGCCATCGGCACAGAGTTGACTGCCCGCCTCCAGCAAAATAATGTCCCCCGGCACCAAGCTGGCCGCCTTAATTTCCTGGCGATCGCCATCCCGCAGTACCTGGACTTTGGGGGACGCCATTTTCTTCAAAGCAGCTAAAGCTTTTTCCGCCCGACTTTCCTGGAAATAGCCTAATAAACCGTTCAGGATAACAATGGCAAAAATGGCGATCGTGTCCTTGAAGGGAAAACCCTCCATGGTTTCTTCCCCCAACCTTAAGCTGATCAGATCTAATGCTCCAGAAATAATTGCCACCCCGATCAACATCAAGAGCATGACATTGGTGAACTGATCCAGCAAAATTTGCCAATTATTACGACCGGCGATCGTGGTAATTTCATTTAGTCCATAGGTGCGTCTTCGTTCCATCACAGTTTTTTCTGCCAACCCCCGGTGGGGAGCAGTGGTCAACCGATGCAGGGTTTTATCGATGCCATAGCTATACCAAGCCTCGGCCTTAACTGGGGAGACGGACACATCAGGGTCAGACATTAAAAAGTAGGCTTAAATTTAGGTTCCCATTGGTTCTAATAGGCTATTTCCTATTTTAAAGGCCGGGTTTGGGGGCCTACTACAATTGACCGTAATTGTTTACACTGAATTTCAAGCTTGTTTATGAGTTGAAATACTTAGAGACCCTTCCCATGTCCAAAAATATCGTCGTTGCTCCCTCAATTTTGTCAGCGGACTTCAGCCGCTTAGGTGAAGAAATTAAAGCCGTGGACGAAGCAGGGGCTGATTGGATCCACGTTGATGTGATGGACGGCCGCTTTGTGCCCAATATCACCATTGGCCCGCTGATTGTGGACGCCATCCGTCCCTTGACAAAAAAAACCCTGGACGTTCATTTAATGATCGTTGAACCGGAAAAATACGTCGAAGATTTTGCCAAGGCCGGTGCTGACATCATTTCCGTCCATGTGGAGCACAACGCCTCTCCCCATCTCCATCGTACCCTTTGTCAAATTCGGGAATTGGGTAAAAAGGCCGGGGCGGTGCTCAATCCTTCCACTCCTCTGGATTTTCTTGAATATGTGTTGCCCGTCTGCGATCTAATCTTGATCATGAGCGTTAATCCCGGCTTTGGTGGTCAAAGCTTCATTCCCGAAGTGTTGCCTAAAATCCGTGCTCTCCGTCAGATGTGTGATGAGCGGGGTCTGGATCCCTGGATCGAAGTGGATGGTGGTCTTAAACCCAATAACACTTGGCAGGTTCTAGAGGCCGGAGCCAACGCCATTGTGGCCGGTTCTGCGGTGTTCAATGCCCCCAATTACGCTGAGGCGATCGCCGGAGTACGCAACAGCAAACGTCCAGAACCCCAACTGGCAACGGTGTAAAATTCCGCCCATGGACAAAATAGGGAAACAAGGGGGCAATATAAACCCCCATTTCCTGCCATAACAAAAGCCCAGGAAGGAATCCCCTGGGACAGTTAGTTGTGAGGTGGACTATGTTTTCACCTCTCCTGAATTTTCAGGCGATCGGCGGTCGTTAGCCCCCAGCTACGGCGGGCACAATACTTACCTCATCCCCTGCACTCAGGGCTGTATCCGTACCTTCCAAAAAGCGGATGTCTTCTTCGTTGACGTAAAAATTGAGAAAGCGGCGGGGTTTGCCTTCTTCGTCGCACAGCCGGGCCTTGATGCCGGGGCAATTAGCTTCTAGAGCTTCAATCAACTGCCCTACGTTAGCGGCTTCACAATCAATGGTAGCTTGACCACTGGTGAACTTTTGTAGCGGAGTCGGAATAAGAACTTTAACCGTCATGATATTTGCAAAAAAAAGAGGATTGCTCAACCGGGGCAAAGCCGGTGAAACCACTAGATCGATTAGAACGCTAAAGTCCCTTCAACGTCAAGTCAGTCACTGTGAACTAATCCGCATTAGCAAACTGGATTGATAAGCTCAAACGCGCCTTCAAGTAGTTCAGTAAAAAATCGGGAGCGGAGCGCTAAAATTCATATCCCCGCCGCAAGCGAACGGGGCATTACGGAATTTTTCCTTCGGAACGCACTACCGCTCTAAGACTTACGCCTCAAGGGGCGGGGAATTTACCCTGAGAGATTAAACTTGAATTTCCCAAAACTTGAATTCCCATGGACATTGGCTCCGTGAGTTACAAATATGCATTCAAATTTACACATGTATAGCTAATTTAGCTAGTTATGAGAGGTTTTGCTAATTTTTTTTGGTAACATGTTGCAAGAATAACTCAAAAATCTATAAATAACGAAATCAGTCATGGCTTACGATCTTGATTTACGTCTTAAGGTTATAGATTTCATCGAGAGTGGTGATGGAATCACAAAGGCTTCGAGAACATTTAGGGTGGGCAGAGCAACAATTTATCGCTGGTTGGGCAGAGAAGAGCTTGCGGCAACGAAAGTTGAGACCCGCCAGCATAAGATAAACATAAAAGAATTGGAAGAGGATGTGAAAAATAATCCTGATATGCTTTTAAAAGAAAGAGCTAAAAAATTTGGTATAACTCCTGCTTCACTCTGTTATCAATTCAAAAAAATGAAGATTACTAGAAAAAAACAGTTACTTTATCAAGAGAGAGATGTCCAAAAGCGAGCAGAATATCAGAAAATCTTGAGCCAATTGGTTTTAATATACGGTATTGAAAGTCGAGTATTCATAGACGAAGCTGGTTTTGGGGAATTTGTATCCTCACTTTATGGATGGTCTAACAAAGGAGGAAGAGTATATGGAAAAAAGCAGGGGAAAAGGGGGGAAAAAGAAAATCTTGTAGCAAGAAGAAGAAAAACAAAAAAAGACTTAATAGCGACGATGTTATTCACATGAAGCTTAAATGCAACGGGTTTTGAAGGATGGCTTTAATTATTTTTAATACCAGCATTAACAATCAAATCAATCTTGATTATGAATAACGCCCCCATTCATCGAAAAAATAAGATTAGGGAAATAGTGGAATCCGCAGGACACATGGTGTTATTTTTGCCAACTTATTCCCCAGATTTGAATGATATAGAACATGACTTTAGTGCATTAAAAAGAGCGAGAATGCAGGCACCTCCTGGTACTAGCATAGATAAAGTCATTCAAGATTACTGCATAGTCTAGTGTCTCATGGTTATACTAATCAGCCATGAATAAAACTACCCATTGATGGAAAAGCGATTGAGTCTCTTTTAAAAGGCTGAAACGCCTATTTCTCAAAGATTTTGCTCTACTTTCCTGGACTGACAATCGCTATATTTTCTAATCTCTAATAAGCTCCCTTCCTAAACAATAATATTCTGACAGTTTCCACCAGAATGTCCCAATCAAGATTTAATGACCAGTTATCAATATAGTACAAATCTAGTCGGGCTACGTCATCAAAGCTACCGATATCCGATCGCCCGGAAATTTGCCAAAGTCCCGTTACCCCAGGCATTACCTGATGACGAATATGGTGCCAAGCATCAAACCTTTCCACATCCCGCAGGGGCAGAGGCCTGGGGCCCACCAAACTCATTTGCCCCATCATCACATTGAATAGTTGGGGGATTTCATCCAAACTACTGCGGCGGAGAAAATGCCCCAGGGGAATAATGCGGGGGTCCCGTTTGAGCTTGAACATGATGCCATCATCGTTTTCGTTGGCGGCTTCTAATTGTTGCTGAAGCAGGGGGGCATTGACCACCATGGTGCGAAATTTCCACATTTGAAAGGTTTTACCCTGGAGCCCCACCCGTTCCTGGCGGAAAAAAGCTGGGCCGGGGGAAGATAGTTTGATGGCAATAACGATCGCCAAAAATAGGGGAGAAAGCACCACAATACCAAATAACGCTCCACCATAGTCCAAAGCTCTTTTGAGGCGGTAATCCAACCCCACCAATAAAGGAATTTCCACCCGCACCGTTGGTAAACCAGCAAAAATCTCCGGCATGCCCCGGCGGTAGAGCATATCCCGGCTGGAGGGCAGTAGTCTTAGGGCAATGTTTTCCCCTCGTAAATGCCAGTACAAACTAGAGGCTAAATCCGCTTCAGGTAAAGCCTCCGCTAGAACTTCCTGGGCCCCGGATGCCAGAATTTGTTGCAGAGTGTGATGGCTGTGGGCTGTACTGGCCAAGGCAACTCCTACCACTCGGTATTGGGAACGCCGTTCCAAAGTAACGGTAAGGTGCTGAATACGGCAGGAGCTAGCAATTAAAAAAATAGGAATGGCTTGACGACTTTCCAGGGGACTGAGGACTAGGCTAATTACAAAACGGGCTAGGATGACAAAAATAATACTGGTGCCCCAAGCGGAAAAAAATAGGGAACGGGGCAGGTCGATCGCCGGATCGTAAAAATATTTGGCCACCAGGGTCAGCAAAAAAACGGAGCTGATCAGCTTAACAACTCCGAGAAAGTTTTGAGTGCGGGTCTGGGGACGGTATAAACCGGCGTAGGTAAAAACAATCAAAACGATGGCGGCATAGCACCAAAATAAACTGGGCAATCCCCACCAGTTCCACCAAACAAATTGCGGGGGGGGCGGGGAATAAAAATCATTGAGACGGTGGGCCACAATCCAAGCCACCAGTAGGGCAGTAAAGTCCGCCCCTAGCAAAAAAAACAGCTTCAACCATTGGGGGGGAGCCAAATGCACCCCGGTGAAATTATGGGGAGCCCGAATATCCGTTGCTAAAAACTTTTTACTAAACCACTTATTCATCCGTTGTCCCTGGGGGGCGCAATGAACGATCGCCGTTGCGTTCAATCTAAGCCTACCCTTTCCATTACCCAGGGAAATCAGCCATTAACGTATTGTTGCAGTAACTTTTCCAATTGACTAACAGGGGCCCGGGGAGATAGCCTCGGCAAAGTAATTTCCCCCGTCGGCGATCGCCACACTAATACCGGAATTTCGTATTGGTAGGCGGCCCACCATTGTTCGTCAGTGGTGATGTCACGGACTTCTAGCTCAATGGTTAGGCTATTAATCTGGGCTAATTTTTCCATCAATCCTTCACAAAGATGGCAACCGGGCTTGCTGTATAAAATTAATTCCATTATGTTTTCAGTATTTTTCACCGTTGGTTAAGTGGGAAAACAATTTGGTAAAGCCAGGCGATCGCCGAGACAACCAGTAATAAAAACACTACCCAGTCCCCCCAACGGCTGTAGAGAATGAGGCCCCGGCGACGGTAAATGGGGGCAGCATGGATTTCATACTGGTTCATGGCCGATAACCAAAGGGTTTTTCCCCGGGGATTAATTATCGCCGAAAGTCCAGTGTTGGTGGCCCGGGCCAACCAACGATCGCCTTCAATGGCCCGCATCACGTCTAGGGCATGGTGTTGGGCCGCCATGGTGTCGCTGTAATGGGCGTTGTTGGCACTGGAAAGAATAAATTCCCCTCCCTGTAACAGTTGGGAACGCAATAGATCGGGAAAGGCAGATTCGTAACAGATCACCACCGCCGCTGGCCCAAAGGGAGTTGGTAAAACCTGGGGGCGATCGCCTGGGAGTAGCTGTTCTTTAAGGGGGGAAAGCCGTTGAATCAACTGACCAAAAACGTTACTGAGCGGAATATATTCCCCCAGGGGTACTAGTTTAAACTTATCGTAACGACCAAGCAATTTTCCCTGGCCATCCACCGTCAATAAACTATTGGTGTAACCATCCCCTTTAGTGCCATAGGCCCCCAACCACACCGGCACTTGGGTTTGTAAAATAGCTTGGTAAAAGCCACTTTTGGCCACCACCGTTTCCCAAAGATAGGGTAAGGCTCCCTCCGGGGTGAGTACTATTTCTGCTCCTTGCTCAGTTAGTTTTTTGTAACCTTCTGTGTAACCGGCGATCGCCCGCTGCCAACCTTCACTATTAAATTTAATTTGGTTGGGAATATTCCCCTGGATAATACCCACATTAATTTTCTCCTCCGGTGTATCCGCTAAAGGTTTTTGATAGAGTAACCAACCTCCTCCTTGACAGAATAACCAAATGAGAATAGCAATTAAAAAATAATGCCAATTTTGTTTATTTTTGTTAACAGTTTTACCGTCTAAAAAATCAATTAAACCTAAAGCTAAAAATCCATTAACAGCCACAATAAAAGCACTTAATAAAGCCGGGCCACCAATGGCTCCCCACTGCAAAAAATGTAACTGACTAGGGCTTTGGGTATAGGCCACAGGACTCCACCAGAGAATGGAATGACTCCAAAGAGTTTCCAACCCACACCAACTAGCGGTGCCCCAAAGTATAAATAAATATTTTTTAAAGGTGGAATTGACTTTTGTCCGGGCTGTGGTAACTTCCCAAACCGCCATGGCCAGTAACCAAACAAATACTAGGACAACACCCCAAGCTGTGATGGCTAACCAACAAAAAGCGGCGATCGCCAGACTAGCTAACCAAGGCACTCCTAACCAGGTAAGGGGATGGACTCCGGTGATCCAAAATAAGGCCACGCCATAAAATCCCCCTCCCCAAGCTATGGCTGTTAGTGACCTTGAAATTAAAAATTGTTTAAGCTGGGTAAAATTAAGCCTAGTAGTGTTAGCTCTAAAAATCCAAATCCAGAGGGGAATTTGTCCAAACCAAGCTACATAGGTCCAAC
Organism: Synechocystis sp. FACHB-908; assembly: GCF_014698595.1. Taxonomy (NCBI): domain Bacteria; kingdom Bacillati; phylum Cyanobacteriota; class Cyanophyceae; order Synechococcales; family Merismopediaceae; genus Synechocystis; species Synechocystis sp. FACHB-908. The sequence continues at coordinate 18,222 of NZ_JACJTH010000039.1, forward strand.
CTAAAGGAGCCGTTGCCAAACCCATGGCAATGCCCCCCAATAGTAAGGGCAAAACTTTTCTTGCTATGGTGCTCAATTTTTCTTTAGTCAATCAGTTTGCATCCCCAAAAATTATCCCTTAAAGCTGCTGGGCCCGACTTTGGGCTTGGTTAATTAGGGTCTGAGCCTGGTCATAAACGGTGGTGCCAGGCTGTACCTTTTGCAATTGGCTAATAATCTGGCTAATTTCCCCTTTAATGCGGTTACGACCCTGACTATCATTACTGGCAGGCAGATTAGTGAGTAGGTTTTGAATTTGAGTTTGGGCTTGGTCAAATTGAGCCGTTGCTCCCTGTTCCGCCGCCAAATTGATGCGAATTTTACCGAGGGTTTCCGTATATTCGGCCAAAAAAGTTTGGGCTGACAAATATTGGGCGTCCTGGGGTTGCACCGTTTGTAGTCTTTGGATGGCTTCTTGGTACAAATTCAATACTTCCTGCCATTGATTCGCCGTTAACGGAGCCTGGGCCATGGTTTGATCCGCCCGTTGGGCAAATTGTTGGGCCGCCATCACCATGGTTTGGGTTTGATTCGTACCAGCCACTAAGCCTGCGGCCTGTTGAAATTCCTGTTCATAGTTCCGTAAACGATTGGTGGTTTGACTCCCGGCTAAGGTTTGCTCTGGAATTAGGGTTAATTCATTGATGGCTCCTTGCCAACTTTTGATCGCCGCTTGTCGTTGTTCTGGGATAGTGGCCTGTTCATAGCTAGCCCTAGCAGTTTGAATGTTTTGTTCCGCTGTGGTCAGGGCCGATAGGGCATTTTTTTCCTGAAAAATCCTGGCTTCCATGCGCCCCACCTGGGCCCGGGCCCGCTGAAATTCATCAAAGGTGAAATTCCAGGAACAACCTCCCATAAACTGGCAAACCTTCACCGGCTCATAGCCAAGGAACCACACTGGCAACTGATCTAAATTTTGCTGGGCTAGGCGCACTTTTTCCGCCCCCAATTCAATGTCCGCCGCGCTGGTGGCATTATTCACCAACTGATCCGCCTGTTCTCCGTGGGCGATCGCCTCGCGGTAATTTCTATCCATGTTCAGATAACTGGGCAGTAGCAACATGGGGGCCACCCGGGCCACCGGCCGCCGCACCATAGGATAGGGCAAATTCACCAACCAAATTAAGCCCATAAAACCCACTAGACCAGCCCCCATAACTCCCCCGGTCATTAGCCAGAGCCGCCATTGCTGGGCCGTATTTAACTTCGCCGCCTTAGTTAGGGTTTGGTCGGCCATGGTGGGGAACATATCCGTCACCTGCTCGGCCAAATCTTCTTTACCCAGGGGTTTACCTTTTTCCTGGGCTAATTGATTTAAGCGTTTGAGGACGATATCCTTTTGCACCTCAAAGCCGAGGGATTCCGCTTCCCGATTAATTTCCTTGGTTAAAAATGACTTTGCTTTAGCATTGAGACGCATGACAGTTTCCCCCATTTAGACTGAAACGCAACGGCGGACTACCCATATTCTATTTTGCCCCGCCATTGTTGCGAGATTATTAGTTAAATCAAAGAACGCCAGAGAGTTTGAAGTTTGAGCTCAATTTCTGCCACTTCTTTGAGGGGATCGGAACCGGCCACAATGCCCGCCCCGGCGTATAGTCTGGCTCGATTACGGGACAGAAGGGCAGAACGAATACCGACAATAAACTCAGCATTACCTTCACTGTCCAACCAACCCAGGGGAGCAGCATAGAGATTGCGGTCAAAGGTTTCATGGCGACGGATTAAATCTTCGGCGATCGCTACGGGGACACCGGCCACAGCGGGGGTGGGATGGAGTTGTTGCACCAGGGCCAGGGGATGGATGTGGGGCGGCAGAGGGGCTTGAATTTGGGTCCAGAGGTGCTGAATATTGGCCAATTTAAGCAACTTCAAGGAGGAAGCCTGGGGGCTTAGGCCCAATGCCCGGAGACGCTGGAGGAGGTAATCCAACACCGCTTGATGTTCCCGCAATTCCTTGGGATTGTGCAATAACTCTTGCCCCAATTGGCGATCGCCCTGGACATCGACATCCCTAGGAGCCGAACCTGCTAGGGCATCGGTGACCAGCTGTTGATTATGCAAACTAAGTAATCTTTCTGGGCTAGCCCCCACAAAACAATCCCCCTGGCCATTGCCCCAGGAGAATAAATAGCAATCTCCATACTGTTGCCGCAGTCGTTGCAAACAATGGGCCACATTGAGTCGAGAACCATAGTCCAAATCCAACGCCGTTGCCAGCACTACCTTGCTCAATCTTTGCTGGGCAATTTCCTCCAAGCTAGAGGCGATCGCCTTGGAAAGCTTGGCCACCTCTATTCCCGTCAATCGGGGAGCTTTTACAACCATGGAGGGAGTATGGGTATCCCTAGCAGGTTGGGCCCGACGGATAGCGCTGAGCATTCGACCGATAAAATCCACCAAATCGGTGACATTGGTGTTGCCATCTAAACTAATTTGCCAGCTTAATAAGCAATGCTGGGACGTTTTCACCACTTGGATTTGGGGTAAAAACAAAAAAGAATTAGCAAAAGGATTGCGGTTGGAGGGGCGGTCAAAAAAACTAAAGCCACAAAAAATATAGGGGCGTTGACTTCTGCCCTGGACATTACCAATGGGCACTAAGCGCTGGAAACATTCCTCTGCAAATTGTTGGGCTAAACTGAAGCGATACTTGCCAGAAATCCTCAGGGACTGGCAAATACCAAAAGCCAGTATGGTTTCCCCTCGCTGGGGATTTTCGCCGTAAAAATGCACCTTATCTTGGACATTGAGCGCCCCAAATACCGCCAGGGGATCAACCTTGCCCAAGTTCTCCGTAAAGCTCCACAGGAACCGTTGGCCAGAAGCAAGTCCCCTCTGCTGTTCCACCAGATAACCGTGCAGAACCGAGGAATTATCGAGGGAGCATGGATGACGGTCGAGGAGGGGTGTCGCAACGGACATCAGGGACGATCAGAAATTATCAATCAAAATTATCGAGTTTCGGAGACCGCTGTACCCATTACCCAAAGCGGGTGAGGGGAATCGAACCCCTATCATTAGCTTGGAAGGCTAAGGTTTTACCACTAAACTACACCCGCGTGTTGTCCTAGCGTTTTTAAGACTAACATATTTTGCCTAGACTTTTGTCAGGAGAACTTTCCCGTTGGCTACCCTTCCCCCTGCTCAGTCTTCCCCCTGGCGTTTATTGCCCTACATCCAAGCTCCCGGTAATTTACAAATGGCCTTGGATCAATGGTTATTGGAAGATTATTTTCCCCGCACCGGGCGATCGGTATTGCGATTCTACGGTTGGTCTAGGCCCACCATTTCCCTAGGTTATTTGCAAAAATCCTGGCCAGACCATTGGCGGCAATTAACTTGGCAGGGGCAATCGCTTGGGTTGGTAACGAGGCCCAGTGGTGGGCGGGCAGTGTTGCACCAAGGGGGGCTAACCTATGCTGTGGTCACCGGGGCCACCGGAGGAAAGCGGCGGGAAATTTATCAGCACATTTGCCAATTTCTCATCCAAGGTTGGGACCAGTTAGGACTGTCCTTAACCTATGGCCGGGGAGGAAGGGGTTATATCCACAATGCCAGTTGCTTCAGCACCGCTACGATGGCGGATTTAGTCAGCCCCACCGGGGACAAATTAATTGGCAGTGCCCAACGGCAAACTTCCAACGCCCTTCTGCAACACGGGGAAATGATCTGGCATGGCGATCGCCATTTGTTTGAGCTTGTTTTTAACCAACCGGCTCCTTGGCAAAAAACCATGGCAGAGTTGACCAATGATCCCAGTCTGCCCCAGGTTTTAAAGGTTTTAACGACTGCAGCCCAACAGCACTTTCAATCCCACTTACGGTGGGAACCCCTAACGCCCCAAGAGTGGGCCATGGTGAAGGAAAAATAGAAAAAATACTGAAGCTAATTTTGGCTGGACTTCCTGCTCGTTGTGAATAAAGTTGTGAATAACATTGACAGGACTTACGCAAGATAGATGAGGTTAAGGTGGTAGGATAACTTTTTTCACTCGTTTAGATTACTGTCAGTATTTACTGAGCAGCCCAATTAACTACACCCTAACAAACCTTGCCAAGCATCTCGATGGCGTGAGCCATAACCGAATTAAACGTTACCTACAGGGAGTAAAACTGACTCCTCGTTTGCTATGGGAACAAGTACGTCTAGAGCTAATCGAATCACCAAAAGCTTATGTTGTCTTTGACGATACGGTGTTAGACAAAAGCTATAGTAAAAAAATCGAATGCAGTCAGTGGCAGTATAGTGGCAATGCCCGAGGACTAGTCAAAGGTATTGGTCTGGTCAGTTGTGTTTATGTCAATCCAGAGGTGAATCAGTACTGGGCGATCGACTATCGTCTATATGGCAAATGGATGGATAGTTACAGTAAGCTAGAGCATGTCAAGGAAATGCTCAGTCAAGTGACACATAGCAAGAATCTGATGTTCGCCACTGTACTGATGGATAGTTGGTACGCAACTAAAAAGCTGATGGCTTTTATTGATGACACATTAAACAAGATTTACTACTGCCCGCTGAAACGGAACCGATTGGTGGACGATAGTGGCATCACTTCTCCATACCAACGGGTAGATGCACTGCTATGGGATGCATCCGAAATACAGCAAGGAAAAGTGATTAAAATTTGAGGCTTTCCGGCTCACAAAAAAGTGCAACTGTTCCGAGTTACGGTGTCACCACACCGGACGGAATTCGTCGTGACTAATGACTTATCTCAAGATTCGACTCAGGCGACACGAGAGGAGTGTCGAATGCGCTGGAAGATTGAGCATTTTCATCGCGAACTAAAGCAGTTGACTGGTGTAGAAGCCTGTCAATGTCCCAAGGGACGCATTCAACGTAATCATATTCACTGTGCCTTACAGGTCTGGAATTTTCTTCGTCGTCAAGCGGTTAATAGCCCATTGACAGTCTACGAAATATCTCATCAACCATGGTCTGATTTCCTGCGTCAACAGCTTCGTTCCCCTGCTCTTAAGTTTTCTTTTGCGTAAGTCCTGAATGGATTTGTCACCGCCTCATTGGGAGATTCATCGACTGGGAACTGGGAAATCATGATGGCACCCAGGGTCGTTTGCTAGAGCAACTGACAAAGTGCAAAGTGACGGTGCACTGTACTGATAACTGGAAGCCCTATCAACAACTGCTGGATGAATATCCCAATGTTGGTTGATTTTAATTCCATTGCTGTTTCAAATCTGCCAGGGCGGCCCAACGACGATCAAAGCCATTGCCTGTGCCATCATCCGGCACCTGGGGAGCTTGGCAATCTTTACCACATAAGTTTTTCAGGGGCAGAGCTAAATTAAATTGCTCATATAACCAGGTTTCCACATCAAAGTGACCATCGGGGGGCAACACTTCCGACAAGTCATCCCAACTTAGTTCCCGTTCCAAGACTGGGATCGTATTTTCCCCTTGGTTATCCAACCAGAGTATTTCCTTGGTATCTAATGCTAGCCGTTGGTTATAGCTTTGGGCACAACGGTCACAGTGGAGGGTAACAATGGTTTCCGCTTCGGCTTTCACTTCCAAAAAGGTTCCCCCATGGCGCACAGACACTTCCCCGCGCACCGGCGTTAGGGTCTTCAAGTCGGCGATCGCCTGATCAATGGCCAGGACCTGGGTACAGCGGGGCTGTTTGAGGAGATGGGGTAAGTAAATGGGCTGTATAACCATGGCAAAAATCGACAAACACTATTCAGCCAGCAAGACAACAATGGACAGGAAAGTCTTTTAGGTACTGGATGTATCCTTTTCTTCCACCACTTCGGCCTGGAGTTTTTCCCGTTCCTCTGGGGTCATATTCGCCCAGCGGAGTTCGATCATTTTATCTTCATACTCTTTAATCTGTTGGTGATAGGTCATGTCGTGGGTAAATACCCTAGTGACATAGGAAAGGAGCCAAATGATTAGGCCCCCCACTAGCACCGCTTGGGTCCAAATGCCAGCCTGCTGAGCTTCGATGCCAAAACCCTGCAATCCGGCGTAAACTACTCCGCCCAAAAGGAAAAAACCCAGGGCAATGGCCAAAGCATCAATGCGTCGCATGGTGGTTTTTCCTGGGATGACAAATGGGAACAATGGGCAACAAAAAAACACGGCAACTGGGTCTGGAGTAACAGCCGACTCAGTTAGAGACTAAACAAAAGCAAAATCTAGGCAGCCTGGCGGCGGGGTCGTAGATTCAGCACCGGACTGAGCACTAGTAACCCAGGGAAGAAGAGAAAGACCAAAAAATACATGACTAGTCTTTCGACGGAACTAGCCACGTACCAACGCTTTTGCAAATACCAATACAAAAGGGCTGGAAAAACCAATAGATAGGCTAGGCTTAGGCCTAGATAAATTATCGCCAATAAACCGGTTTCAGAAAGTAGCAAACCTAATAAATCTTCCATAATCCTGGCGGGGGTTAGGGTAATGGGGCAATGGCCCAATCAAATTGTGAACCAATCTTGCCTGCTAAAGCAAGGAAGGAATTTATTATCTACAGAAATGATTGTTATTCGGAAGAATAATGGGCCTCACATTCTGAAGACGGGCGGAAAACCCTCGTTCCGAAGGGCAAAACCACGGTCACAAAAGAATATTTTGTACGTGTCTAGCTTGGTTTTCGCTATTTTTTGCTATATCAGTCCGATCACTGTATCAAAAATTGAAGCTAGGGCGCAAGGCACACCAGCCACTGGCTTGTCCCAGTAAATTGGTCAGCGAGCAAGGGTCCTTCCTGCCCAGCATTTTGCTCAATGGGCTGATAAACACAATCAAAATGTCAGTGATTATGATAGAGTCCGGCTGAACAGAAAAAGTAAACTGCAGCTCTGACCAGACCTCTATTTTTTTAGACAGTCGTGCATCTATGGGTTCCCCAGAATTTTCTCCTAATGTTACCTCTCTAACAACTAAACCTCCTAAACGCTCCCGCCATCGTAAAAGACCCAAACGTCGCCCCATCCATTGCCCTATCCACGGTTGTTACCTAGATAGCGTCAGCCAAAAACATGGACTCTACGCTGACCAAATTGCCCAACTGCGGAGCCGGGGCTACACCCACAAAAAAGCGAGTCTTGTCCTTGGCGATCGCCCCACCGTCAGCCTTACCGGGGAATGGCTAGAAGAATTTTGGTGTCCGGAATGCCAAAGCAAGCGATGGTACTACGTTCGCAAGCAGGACAGTATTTACATGGTTACCCCTGCTCCCCGTAGTCTGTGGGAAACCGCCACCGGGGTAACTGATCCCAAGGGAAATCCCTCCGTTAGCCAATATACAAAGACTAATGCCAATCAACACCGACTTAAATCATCCCGCTTTAACTTTTAGGGATAGGGGAAGCCGGTATCATTTTGCCCCCCTTGGTAAGACGATAGGTTATGCCCCGCCACAGGACTTGTCGTTGGGAAAAAGATAGGGCCCAAAAAACCAAGCCAAAGCAGTCCCGCAATAGTAATAAAGGTAAATAGCGGATAGTTTCCCCATCTTTTAGTTCCTGGGCAACTATGGCCGCTGTCCCATAACGGGTAGCTAGGGTTATGAACAGAATTAGCCAGGCCCAAGGCTCAGACCAATGACAAAAGGTAAACAAAAAGGCGAAGGGCACTGCCCGAATAATGATGGTGGCTAAAAAAGGCAAGGGGCGAGCCAGGTAAGTATTTTGATCCCAATAAAGTTGATGGCTCCACCAATTAGTCCAATTATCCAAATTCACCCCTGCGTCGATGACATAGGGCAGTAAAACCATCTTTAACCCCCCCGTCCAAACCCGCTGCCCCAGTTCAAAATCCTCCACCAAGTAGTCTGCTAAACTTTCTAGGCCGCCAATTTCCGTTAAAGTCGATCGCCGAATGGCAATGGAAGGACCTAAACAAGCTTTGGATGCTCCAGTTACCTCCGCAAACAGAACACTGGGCATGAAGTCAGCATTGATGCTCAGCAATTCTAAACCTTCGTACCATGTTTGGGCTTGGGTCAACTTGAAAGGGGTGGTGACACAGCCCACCAGGCGATCGCCCAAGGGACTGACCATGGTGGCCAAGTAATCGGGGCGCAGATTGGTGTCACTGTCGCTTATCACCAAAATGTCGTATTTAGCATGTTTTAATCCCCCTAGGAGATTATTAACCTTACCGTTGGCTCCCTGTTCGATTTGATGCACCGCCACAATAATTTTTTCTGGGCCAAACTCCGCTTGAAGCTTTTTGACTATGGGCAACGCCGGATCCTGGGGATCTTGCACACAGTAGATTACTTCATAGGCGGGATAATTCTGCTGGGCAATGGTGCGTAAGTTGGCTTCTAGGTTTTTTTCCAAGCCCCGCACTGGCTTCAGCACTGACACCCCTGGTTGGAAATCTTGCTTGGGTAGAGACCTTGCCAGAAAAAGGCTAGTGGTAAACACGGTCAGCAGGTTATATACAATGCCCCCGGATATGGGCAATAAACATAACCAGGACATAATTTCCCCCCATTGGCCAAGATTCACCCCGATTTAACCTCCCGTAGCTATAACAATGCCGACCCCTAACCCTAACAGATGGGGCGATCGCCGTGGTGTATGGCCGCCATACCGAGGAAGATCAAATTGTCATCCCAGGCCACCGAAAGATTAGGAGAATGCTCTTTTAGGAAGCCATGTAATATCTTGCCGTCTCCCCCGGTGATAACCATGGCGGCACCAGGAAAAAGCTTTTGCCAATCCTGGAGATAACTCTGCAATGCCCCCAACACGCCATAGACAACACCACTAAAAATGGCGCTGGGGGTATCTAAAGCCCAACGGTCAGGCAACTCGGTTAATTGATCCATTTCTAACTTCGGTAGGGCCGCCAGGCGATCGCCAAGGGTTGCTAACTGCAATCCCAAACCGGGCAAGATCGCTCCCCCCACCAGTTTTTTATCTTGGTCAAACCCTGTAATGGTCAAAGCAGTGCCTCCATCAACCACTAGACAGGGAAAGCCGTAGGTCAGCCCCGTCCCTAAACCAGCCAGGGCCCGGTCAATGCCAAAGCTGGGGTAAAGATTGACCAGGGGAAGATTCTTCAGGGTCAAAATTTTAGGCTGATATACTCGCCAAACTTCGGTTTGTTCCGGTACCACCGATGCCAACATCAGAGGAACTTTCCCCAACAAAACCGGCAACTGAGCTGACTTGGGGTTGTAATCTGTAACCCAGGTTTGCAGGGGAGCATTGCCGCTACAATATGCCCAGTGCAGACGGGAGTTGCCTATCATTAGGCCTAACCAAGGTTTTTGCTTGTCATTATCCAGGGCTAAACCACAACCCGGCTTTGATGTTTCCACAGCAACCAAATTTCTGCCTTTGGCAGACTAAGCTAATCTAGCTTCCCCATTAGACCACGGCTAACCAGAGTGATTAACTATGAGTCGCAAAAATCTCATCCTATTGGCGGTTTACATTGTTTTTACCGTGGGAGCTAGTCTGTGGTTGGGACAGCGAGCTTACCAATGGCTACCCCCTGCCGCCGCCCAGGAGGCACAACCTGTGGGGGATTTGTTTAGTTTTTTGGTCAGCCTTGGTAGCGTGGTCTTTTTGGGAGTGGCGGGGGCCATGGCATACTCGGTTATTTTCCATCGATTCAGCCTGCAGAATCCCCAGGGGGCACCGATCCGGGGTAATGCCCGTTTGGAAATTTTTTGGACAGTGGTGCCGATTATTTTGGTGACCTGGATTGCTTGGTATAGCTATGTCATTTACCAACGAATGAATGTGCTCGGCCCCTTACCCGTGGTGGAAGTGCCTCAATTACTGGGGGAAAAGGCGATCGCCGCCGATGCTCCAGCGGAACTAGCCATGGCCCAAGGAAGCAATATTAACCCCGAAAGGATTGGCGTAGAAGTTAAACAATGGCTGTGGACTTTCACCTATCCCAATGGGGGGGTAACTAGCCATGAATTGCATTTGCCCCTCGATCGCCGGGTAACATTGAATATGACCTCCAAAGATGTGCTCCATGGGTTTTACGTGCCTAATTTCCGCATTAAACAGGACATTGTGCCCAACCGAGAAATTGAATTTAGTTTTACGCCCAATCGTTTGGGGGAATATAAGCTCCACGACTCTCAATTTAGCGGCACCTACTTTGCCGTCATGACAGCTCCCGTGGTGGTGCAATCTTTGTCCGACTACCAAGCTTGGCTGGAAAGTCAAAAATCCCTTACCCCAGGGGAATTACCGAATCCGGCCCTGGATGAGTTTAAACAAACTCCCACAACACCTCTGAAAAGCGGCTGGCCCACCGTGCCACCTGGGACTCGCCAATAGAGCTTAGGGGAAGTTGGGGAGGCCCCTCGATTCCTCAAAATTTAAGGTGAATTTAAGTTAAAGTCCCTCAACCTTGGGGAATTTAGAGGATAAATCCAGACCTTTTAAACATCCTTTCCAGTGGCCCACCATCAATTAACCCACCGCTCCTGGTAAAGATTTGTAAACTATAATGACTTAGAATTTGAATGTAGTTTTAGCGGTAGAGACTGAATGGAAAAACTAATGCGGATTGAGCGGCTATTGCTGATTGGCCATATCGGCTCCATGGCTTTTGGCTTGGCGGGGTTATTACTAGTATTACCCCACCCGGAATTCATCGCCCATTTGCCTCCCATTGGCCAAGTCGCTTTTCAATGGTCTATGGCTGGTGGTGGCGTGGCCTACATGCTGCTGGGCTTTGCCGCTGTGGCTGTTTATGCATTCCGCACCCTGGGGCTTTTGCCTACCCTCGGATTTTTGATTCCCGCCCTGGGTATTTCCGTTTCTGCTGAATTATTGGGGACCAGCACTGGTTTTCCCTTTGGTTACTACCGCTATCTATCGGGATTGGGCTACAAAATCGCCGGTTTAGTCCCCTTTACCATTCCCCTTTCCTGGTTTTACCTAGGATTTTGCTCCTATCTTTTGGTCAGAGCCGGTTTACGTCATAGCAATTTACCCCGCCTAGGGCAAGAATTGACGGCGATCGCCGTGGGGGCGACTTTGTTGATGTCCTGGGATTTTGTTTTGGACCCCGCCATGAGCCAAACCACCATGCCCTTTTGGGTCTGGGATGTACCCGGGGCCTTTTTCGGCATGCCCTACCAAAACTTTGCCGGTTGGTTTTGCACCGGGGCGATATTTATGACGGTGGCCACCATCATTTGGCGGGTCAATAAAGTTGAAATTCCCGAAGCGGACTTTTCCCTACCCTTGGCTATGTATCTGGGCAATTTTGGCTTTGCCATGGTGATGAGCATTGGAGCCCACATTTATCCTCCCATTTTCCTCGGCTTTTTATTGGGGGTTGCTCCAGCTTTATATTTCTACCGTCGAGCTGGAGAAGATTCCCGTTCCACCGCCGTTTCTCGTTTAAAGTCTGTCATTGAGCAGGACAAAGCTGATTTGGCGGCCATTAAATAATTAAATAAACGATTGTAATTTTTTTGCTGGCGGGTATGACTTTCCATTTTTAAATGCCAAGTTTGAGTAGATCATTGCAAAGGGGCGTTGTAGGATGGAATGTCAGCAACCGTCACCTGCCGCCATAGGTACTTTACCTCGGGGACTTACATTCAGACAGGGTATTGCGGGGTAAGTCTCCAAACATCGTGGGTTGTTAACCTACTCCATAAAAAATACCCAGGCGAAGCTGGCGATCGAGTGTAAAAGACTCAACTCAACGCAGACCTGCAATAGGGGGGATACCGGCAAGATTTTCAGTCTTGGCTCAACCTTTGTTCCGTCGTAGTTGGGGATTGTCCTTACCTTTGCCTGGGGCTAAAACGATCATTTCCATGGCACGACAAGCTCGCTATCAAAACCTTTTAGGGCTCAATCCGAGAACTGAATCCCGCAGTCTAATTTGGTGTCGTCGTTTCTCCGTTCGTCCTAATTGCCTTGGGCTTTTGTATAGAAAAAATTGCTTTGAAAAAACTTTAGAACCGGGTATTTACTCCTTTTGGGATTTTCGCTCAGAATTGGAACTTTTCCTGATTCCCCGTTCTGACCAGTTCTTTATTGTTACAAATCAAGAAGTATTAACCAAAGATAATATTCCTCTACGTTTTTCTTACATTGTCAATTATAGAATTACAGACGGTCAGAAATTGTTGACCTATATTGATCCTGCCCAAATGGGATACATCGAAGGGCTAGCAAGTATGATTCAAACTCTGATTCATCCTCTAACCCAAATTTATTGGCGTAGTGCTATTAGTGTAATTAACAGCCTTGAGCTTAATGAGCAATGGGAAGCTTTCATCCCCAATATTCCGGATGAATTGCAAGAATCAGCCCAAAAATTTGGGGTTATGATTGAAGCAATGAAATTAAGGGATATTACTTTTCCCAAAAATATCCAAACTCTTTTTGCTCTTCAGTTAGAAGCCAAAATTAGAGGTCAAACGGATTTGGAAAATGCCCGCACAGCAGTTGCCACCGCTAGGGCGTTAAAAAATGCTTCCCAATTAATAGGAGATGATCAAAATATTAAGTTCCTGCAGTATCTAGAAACCTTAATTAAAATCGCATCTTCTGGGAAGCATACCTTTGTTGTTGGTGGCTCAGAAAAAATAACATCGGATAGTTGAAATTCAGCAAATTAAAATCTGTTTCTCTGTCCCCTTCAAACTTTGAGCATTACCCATGACTAAATCCCCAAACCTAACCGTCGCTGTCATTGGTACCGGCTTTGGCCAAGCTGTGCATATTCCCGCCCTGCAATATCATCAGCAGACCCAGGCGATCGCCATTTACCATCGGGATTTGGCTAAAGCCCAGGAGGTGGCTAAATCCAACGATCTAGCCTATAGCTACAACAATCTGGAAGAATTGCTGGCTAACCCGGAAGTTCAAGCAGTTACCATTGCCAGCCCACCGTTTCTCCATTATGAAATGGCTAAGCAGGCCATTTTGGCGGGGAAACATGTGTTGTTGGAAAAGCCCATGACATTAAGGGTGGAGGAAACCATTGAACTATACCATCTGGCCCGGCAACGGGAAGTGCAGGTAATACCGGATTTTGAATTTCGTTTTGTCCCTGCTTGGCAATATGTGGCGGAACTTTTGGGGCAGGGAATTTTAGGGCAGTTGAAACTGATCAAAGTGGATTGGTTGGTGGGTAGTAGGGCCAACCCCAACCGGGCTTGGAATTGGTATGCCCAAAGGGAAAAGGGGGGCGGTGCTTTGGGGGCGTTGGCTTCCCATACCTTTGACTATCTCCATTGGCTATTTGGCCCGGCTCAGAGTTTAGCAGCTAATTTAAGTGTGGCGATCGCCGAACGGCCTGATCCCCTGGACAATAATCGTTTGAAGCCAGTGACGGCGGAAGATACGGCGCTAATCAGTTTAACTTTGGCCAATGACGTTCCCTGCCAAATAAATATTACCTCTGTAGCCCATGGTGGTCGCGGCCATTGGTTGGAGATTTATGGTGAAAAGGGGAGTTTAGTACTAGGCAGTGACAATCTTAAAGATTACGTCCATGGCTTTAGAATTTTCCACCATCCTGTGGGGCAACCCATGCAGGAATTGACGGTGCCGACCCGTTTAGATTTCCCCAAAGTATTTGCCGATGGCCGCCTTGCTCCCGTTGTCCGGGTAGTAGATGAGTGGGTGCAAAGTATTAACCAAAAAAGAACCCCCACACCATCTTTGCGCCATGGGGTTTACTCCCAACTATTAATGGATTTGACCAAGCAAGCCCATCAAGAAAAGCACTGGGTGGCTGTGCCGGATCTCGATCGCCTTTTGGCCCAGTAGTGTACCCATGGCCAAAGTTCCGCCCCTGATTGTTATTTGTGGCACCACCGCCAGTGGGAAATCCCAACTAGCCCTTGATCTAGCCCAGCGGTTAAACGCAGTTATTTTGGGGGCCGATTCCAGGCAAATTTATAAAGAATTGGACATTGGCACCGCTAAACCCACCCTTGGCGATCGCCAAACGGTACCCCATTATCTGATTGACATTTGTGAACCAACGGAAAACTTCACCCTAGCGGAATACCAACGGCAAGCCCAGGAGTTGATTGCGTCATTAAACCAACCGATTCTGCTGGTAGGCGGCACTGGTTTATACATCCAGGCGATCGTCAAGGGGTTAAAAATTCCTGCTGTTCCACCCCAGACCAATTTACGTGAACAGTTAGCTAACCTCGGCCAACCCTTTTGTTATCAACTTTTAAGTCAAGTGGACCCCGTAGCCCAAAGCAAAATTGAACCCGCTGACGTGGTGCGGACCCTGCGGGCTTTGGAAGTTTTCTATGCCACTGGGCGACCCATTTCCAGCCTACAAGGGGAAAATCCCCCCAGTTATCCCATTGTGCAAATCGGTTTAGGTCTGGAACCGGAGCAACTCCAACCCAGAATTGTTCACCGTACCCATGCCATGGTTGAGGCGGGGTTAGTGAAGGAAGTTGAGGGTTTAATCAATCAGTATGGGGAAGACCTACCCCTGCTCCATACCCTTGGTTACGCTGAGATTAAACAATATCTCCAAGGTCAAATATCGTTAACTCAAGCGACGGAGTCCATCATTGTCCACACCAGGCAATTTGCCAAACGTCAGCGCACTTGGTTCCGCAAAGATTCGGCAATCCACTGGTTTGATGCTAACCAGCCAAACCTATTAGATTCGGTGACAAAGTTAGTACAAGTTGACGTAAACGAAGGAATGTTTTAAGTATTGCGAGGGAAAATAGTTTCTACAATGGCATTATTGCTAGTTTTCTTTCAAGACTTTGACTCCTATGGCCATGGATAAGGATACGAAATTTGCCCTCTTGGTAATGGGAATCCCCCTGCTAGGCGTGCTCTATTGCGCCTTCATTTTGGCGGTGATGCTTTCCTCGGAAACCGCCAGACAACATCCCATTATTACCGGCACTATTTTTGTCTTAGCTCCTTCCCTCATTTCCGGCACCATCTGGTTAAGGGCTTCCTTTAAAGCTAGAAAAGAAGAAAACTTGGGGCTTTAATGGGCATTCTTTATTTGGTGGCCACTCCCATTGGCAATTTAGGGGATATGACTCCTCGGGCAGTGGAAACATTGCAAACGGTGGATCTGATTGCGGCGGAAGATACCAGACATACGGGGAAATTACTACAACATTTCCAAATCACTACGCCCCAAATTAGTTACCATGACCACAATCGCCATGGCCGTACCCAGGAGCTATTGGCCAAATTACAAGCGGGGCAAAATATTGCTTTGGTGAGTGATGCGGGCACTCCCGGTATTTCCGATCCAGGACAGGAGTTGGTGGCGGCCTGCGGAGAAGCAAATATTGAAGTGATACCTATTCCTGGGGCAACGGCTTTAATTGCGGCTTTAATTAGTTCTGGTTTAGCCACTGACCGCTTTGTGTTTGAAGGTTTTCTCTCTACCAAAAACCGGCCTCGACAGCAATTGTTGCAAAGTCTGGCCCAGGAAGAGCGAACCATTATTCTCTACGAAGCGCCCCACCGTTTATTGGCCACGTTGACCGATTTACAGACCTTTTTGGGCCAAGAACGCAGCTTAACCGTAGCTAGAGAACTAACTAAATACCATGAGCAATTTTGGCGGGGCACTCTCCAAACGGCGATCGCCTACTTTACGGAAAATACACCGAAAGGAGAATTTTGCTTAGTCATTGCCGGGGCTACACCGGAGGACAGGCCCAGCTTCTCTGAAGAAAATCTACGGGACGAATTGAGAAGTTTAATGGCTAAAGGGTTAACTCGCTCCCAGGCTAGTCGGCAATTGGCAGAAGAAACTAAACTGCCCCGTCGGCAACTTTATCAACTCAGTTTGGAATTGGAAGCCGATGGTTGAAACCTGATTCTTTGGGAACATTCATGGCAACATCCACCTCTGGAAATTCACTAAATTTTTCGCTCAGGTGTTTCAGATTGGGCCGCTAGCCATTGTTCTAATTCTGCGAAATCAGAGCAGTCCAACAGCACTTCTCCCAACTGTTCCAATTGAGGCACTGTGAGAATGTCAATCCTCGACAAATTAACTGCATTCAACTCTCCAAAACGATGTCTAATTTGTTTGAGTAGCAGAGATTTTTGTCCACGTTCGATGCCCTGTTCAATGCCCTGAAGCATCCAACTGGTTGTTAACTGCATAACGTCCTCCTGTTCCAGGGGGGAAAATTCAGCGATAGCTTCTTTAAAAATTGTCTCTTCCGCTTGGTTAAGGGTGAGATAGGTGTCCACAAAGCCAGAGATTAATTGCATTCTAGCCGGATCTAGCTTGAGGGTTACCAATAGTCGCAAACATTCAGCCTTAACTTTGACGCGGTCGGGGGGAGCAATCTGAACTTTTGCTAAAGGAACTCTGCAAAAAAAATTGTCAAAAGTTCCTTAAAGAGGCGGTCGTGATTAATCATCCTTCGTGGCGAGATTTGAAATCTTCGATAGTCATTGCCAAACCTTGATCTAGGGGAATGGTCGGTTGCCAGTCTAAATAAGTTTTCGCCAACGTAATATCCGGTTGCCGCTGTTTGGGATCATCCTCCGGTAAGGGTTGATAAATTAACTCTGCATCGGGGTTAATGGCATTCTGGATTTTTTCTGCCAGTTGCAATATGGTATATTCCCCCGGATTACCCAAATTAACCGGCCCGACGTAATCCCCATTCATGAGGCGCATTAGGCCTTCCACTAAGTCGGATACGTAACAAAAACTGCGGGTTTGGGAGCCGTCGCCAAACACAGTGAGGGGTTTACCCTGTAGCGCCTGCACAATAAAGTTACTCACCACCCGACCATCGTTTTCCAACATACGTGGTCCATAGGTATTGAATATCCGCGCTACTCTGATATCAACCTTGTGCTCTCGGTAATACTCAAAAGCCAGGGTTTCCGCTACCCGTTTTCCTTCGTCGTAACAGGCTCTTGGACCAATTGTATTAACATTGCCCCGGTAGCTTTCCGGTTGGGGATGAACATCGGGATCGCCATACACTTCCGAGGTGGATGCCAACAAAAACCTTGCTCCGACCCGCTTAGCCAAACCCAACATGTATAAAGTGCCCATCACATTAGTTTTGATGGTTTTGACGGGATTGAACTGATAATGGACGGGGGAAGCGGGGCAGGCTAAATGGTAAACCTGGTCGACTTCCAAGCGAATGGGCTCGGTAACGTCATGGCGGATGAGCTCAAAATTGGGATTATCTAACCATTGGACGATGTTGCGTTTGGTGCCGGTGTAAAAGTTATCGAGGCATAGAACCTCGTGGCCCTGGGCCATCAAGCGATCAATAAGATGGGAACCGATAAATCCTGCTCCCCCGGTAACCAAAATCCGCATTGTTTCCCCGCTTTGTTCAAATGGCATCAGTTTAGCATTTGGCAAATGGCTGGGCATCAGTGCAATTCACTTTGTTTACCCCTGAGAAAATAAGGTACGGTTGCCAGTTAACTGGTATGAAGGAACACAGCCGATCAATCCAGTAGCCCTGGAATGGTTTTAATTTCCAGCCGTTGCTCCGCTAGTTCTACCGTGGGCACAATGGCTTCAACAAAGGGGACGAGCACTTCTTTGTCTGGGTTTTTATCCAAAGTTATCCCCAATAGGTCATTGCCAGCACTGTAAAAATCCGTCACTATCCCTAGGCGATCGCCATTGTCATGGTCGTAAACAATCAACCCCAGTAAATCAGTGACGTGGAATTCCCCCGGCTCCAACGGTAGGCG
The DNA here is from genome assembly GCF_014698595.1 of Synechocystis sp. FACHB-908. Classification (NCBI taxonomy): domain Bacteria; kingdom Bacillati; phylum Cyanobacteriota; class Cyanophyceae; order Synechococcales; family Merismopediaceae; genus Synechocystis; species Synechocystis sp. FACHB-908. The sequence continues at coordinate 35,945 of NZ_JACJTH010000039.1, forward strand.
ATCGGTGGCGGGGACTAATAGTTGGTAATTGACTAAAGCTTCCGCTTGATTACGGTCGGTAATTTCAGTAAAACGCAGAATATAAAGGTTTTTGCCAGGAATTTGTTTGCCCTTTTTTAGCGTTAGGGGTTGGGGCGTTTCCTGGGGGGTTTTTCTAATCCACCGTTGACCCTTAGTCAAAAATCTAGCTGGGAAGTCTGATGCTGAAAGAACCCGCACTTCCCCCTGAATACCCTGAGCCGCAACAATGGTACCGATTTCCAGCCAATTTTCTGTTTTCTGTTGTTCTGTCATGGGTTCTGCCATATTTTTTCAATCAATTTGCCCCACTAATTTTTCAGCTTTTCAGTAAAGTCAAGTTAATTGCGCTCATACAACTGGCTGACTTGTTCCACCGAGAGGCGAGACTGGACACCTAAAGTTAAAGGGGAGCGATCGCCGTTTTGGAAATGGTCAGCGGCGGCACAGGCAATCATAGCGGCATTGTCGGTGCAAAACTTTAGGGGCGGAAAAAAGACTTGCAATTGATGTTCTTGGGCGGCGGTTTGGAGATGATAGCGTAAACGACTATTGGCGGCCACCCCTCCCCCGACGGTAATGGTGGTTAAGCCATGGTCTAGGACACACTGAATGGTCTTTTTGGTCAAAGAACGGGCCACCGTATCTTGGAAACTGGCCGCTAAATCATCCACAGGCAAGGGAGCTGAACTCTGTTTAAGTTCCTGAGTGAGGCGTAACATGGCCGTTTTTAAACCACTAAAGCTGGAATCGTAGGGATGATATCCTCCTTGGGGCAAGGAAATTTTTCCTTCTGGTAATTTAAACGTCCCTGGATCGCCCTGTTTAGCCGCCCGGTCAATGGCAGGGCCCCCTGGGTAACCTAAATCCAGCAAACGAGCTACCTTATCAAAGGCTTCCCCGGCCGCATCGTCCCTGGTGGTGCCCAATTGTCGGTAATCCCCACAACCTTTAACGTGGATCAAACTGGTGTGGCCACCGGAAACTAGCAAACACAAAAATGGTGGTTGCAAATCCGGTTGACTCAGATAGCTGGCGTAGATATGACCTTCCAGATGATGCACCCCTAAAAAAGGTTTTTGATGCACCATGGCTAGGGTTTTAGCCGCCGTCACCCCCACCATCAACGCCCCTGCCAACCCCGGAGCCACGGTCACGGCGATCGCCTCAATTTCTGGCCAACCCAAACCACTTGCTTGCAAAGCTTGGTCGAGACAGGTATTAATTAAAAGTAAATGCTGGCGAGAGGCCACTTCCGGTACTACCCCGCCGAAAATTTGATGGGTTTGTATTTGGGAAGAAACCACATTACTGCAAACGTTACGATTATTTACAATTGCCACCGCAGTTTCATCACAACTTGTTTCAATTGCTAAAATGATTGCCATTCTCTGCTAGTTTGAGTTTGATCCAAAAGACGACGGTTTATTAGCCCAGTCTTTCCTATTATCGGCTAACGATCCCCGGATCACGGTAACAGGTTGCGAATCTTGCTTATTTATTTAGCCGCCTTTTTAGTCTTTTGTTTAACCAAGGAAACGATTCTTATGAAACATTTGTTGGCGTTGCTCCTAGCCTTTACACTCTGGTTTAATTTCGCTCCCTCAGCTTCGGCGGACGATTTTGCCAATTTGACCCCCTGTAGCGAAAACCCCGCTTACTTGGCCAAGTCTAAAAACTTCCTCAATACCACCAACGATCCCAACTCCGGTAAAATTCGGGCGGAACGTTATGCCTCTGCCCTCTGTGGCCCCGAAGGTTATCCCCACCTGATTGTGGACGGTCGTTTCACCCACGCTGGTGACTTTTTGATTCCTAGCATTTTGTTCCTGTACATTGCTGGTTGGATCGGCTGGGTTGGTCGTTCTTACCTGATTGAAATTCGGGAAAGCAAAAATCCTGAAATGCAGGAAGTGGTTATTAATGTCCCCCTAGCGATCAAAAAAATGTTGGGTGGTTTCCTTTGGCCCTTGGCCGCCGTTGGTGAATACACCTCCGGCAAACTGGTGATGAAGGATTCAGAAATCCCCACTTCCCCCCGCTAATTAGTTGGGCATTGACTGGGAACTATTGATGTTATTGCTTAATATCTAACTCCCTTCAATTTCGACATTATTTTTGTTTACCTTTGTCAATTTTGGAGACTCAATTTATGGACGGTTTGAAATCCTTTTTGTCAACTGCTCCGGTCATGATCATGGCTTTGTTGACTTTCACCGCTGGTATTTTGATCGAGTTTAATCGTTTTTATCCCGATCTTCTTTTCCACCCCTAGTTTTGTTTGGCGAATAAATTCTTCTCACTATTTTTTGGTGAGATAAAAGATTGGTTGGGATTTGTAATTGAGATCCTAGCCAATTTTTTTTGGTAAAAATAACTGGATTAATCGGTTAATTTACCTGGGTTGAGCAAATTAAGGGGATCTACCTGGCGTTTAAAAATTAATTGGGATTCTGGCAGAGGTTGTACCGACCCTCCGGCTAAACTATAGGTGTGGGGATTGGCGATTCTGGCCCCTAGATTTTGGTGGGCGGCCATGATTTCTTCCAGGCGATCACCGTTGATAAATTTAACCAAAGGAAAACCAGCTAGGCACATTTGCCCTTGAATGCGCATTATTTCGATGTGGAACATAATCTCATCCTTAAATAGTTTTGCCAAGGCGAGAATTTGCTCTACATCTCGATAGAAAAATACTTGAAGATAGGTCAAACTAGGATCCACGGCCCTAGCCAAAAGAGTGGTGTGGTTCCAATTAAATTCAATCAAATTAATTTTTTTCCCTGGGCTTTGGGGATCTTGCTCAAAGATAATTTCCCCTTTACTTGCCTTGGCCAACTGCGTAAAAGCTAGCCAATCCAACTCAGAAACAATCACCATTACCCAGTGAGCTCCGGGTTGATAATAACTTTTTAAACTGCTGAAATATTGCGGAATCGGATCGGCTTGAATGGAAATTTCCTTACTAACAATGCCGTCTTGATGGGCCAAATTTTGGGCAAAGGCGATCGCCGAAGATAAATTCGTAAAACTGACGATGGCTTCCCGCCAAGGTAGGGCTGGAGTAAGGGGCAAAGTAATTTCAGTAATAATGCCGTTGGTGCCATAGCCATGGATGACTGGTTGGGCCGCCTCGCCGGACAGAATCAGCCGTTGGGGTTCCGCTTCCATGGTCAACACCGTGAGGCTCTGGACGTTGCCCGGGTCGAATAAGGTGCCATAGTTCACTGCCCCCATGCCAGTACTGCCACCGCTGACAAAACCCCCCACGGTAGCTGTTTGATAGGTGGAAGGTAACAGGCGCAGCTCCCAGCCCATTTGTTTAGCTTGTTGTTCCAGCTTGCCTAACTTTACCCCCGGCTCCACCACGGCCCGACCCGGTTCCAGGCTAATGATCCTTTGCATGGGGGATAAATCCAACACAATGCCTCCCTCCAGGGGAACACATTGGCCGTAATTGCCGGTGCCAGCCCCCCGCACTGTGAGGGGAATTTGATTGGCCACACAGCAACGGATCACCGCGATTGCCTCTGGTTCTGATCGGGCTAGGACGACTAAATCCGCCTGTTTGCCCTCCAACTGCGCCATCAAAATGGGGCTGAAATGGGCGTAATCGGTGGATAGCTTTTTTCTTTGCTGGGGATCTTGGATTACTTCCAAGCCCTGGGTAGTTAATGAAGCCGCAATGGCTGACCAATCCATTTTTATAATTCCTTGCTAAGTCTGGATTAGTCGCAGGCACCCATGTTATTGATTTGCACCACCAACTGGTCAATGGCCCGCACCAGGTTATCCCCAGAGCGACTCCAATCGTTGGCCAAAATGCTAAAAACAACGGTGCCGTGGGCGGGAGTGTTGGCATAACCAGACAGGGCCCTTACCCCCCGCAGGGTGCCAGTTTTTGCAAAGACGTTATTTTGAGCCGTGGTAGCTTTCATCCGTCGGGCTAGGGTGCCATCCTGACCGGCGATCGGCATGGAAGAAACGAACAAACTACTATTGCTACTGCGATACATTGCCTGGAGGGTGTCTACTAGGGAACGGGGCGTAGCCGCATTATTGCGGGACAAACCAGAGCCGTCGGCTACGCGAAAACCCTGGGGGTTAACTCCCAATTCCGCCACAGCCGCCTTAACAGCCCCAGGGCCTCCCACCGTGTTGAGCAGCAATTCTGCATAGCTGTTGTTGGAGCGTTTATTTGTGGTCATCACCCAATTACGTAGGGGCTGGGAACGCACTGTGGCATTGGGACCCAGCCTTTGTAGGGCCGCCGCTGTGGTAAAAATTTTGGCGTTGGAAGCGGGGATAAAAAATTTGTTTTCGTTATGGCTATAGAGCACCTGGCGATCATCAAGCCTTTCCACTAATACCCCCCAATTGGGCATGGCCTTGGCCCCCACAATTCGTTGCACAATGGGTTGGAAAGTTGCTGGACAGGCCCCCTGGTAAATGGGAGAACCAATGTTGCCAAATCCCCCAGTGGGCATTTCCACTTCGATGGGAACCGACTGCCTACCCTGAAAATAGTCAACGCTGGCAAAGGTTTCGGGCTGATTTGCTAAAGCTGGAGTGGTACTTAGCAAGGCGGCACTGGTGGCCAATACACCGACTTTTAACCAGGGGGAACACTTCTTACTCATGGGCTTCCAATAAAGTTCAGAACCGCGAACCATGGGGGAGCAAATTTCGTCAGCTTCAACACAGTGTTTAACTAACGGCGATCGCCCGTCCCATCTCTAGGTTTGGGCTTTTTGTGACGCACCATTTTTGATGCAGCAAAGTCAGGATTATACCACTATTGCCGACAACCATTGGCAAGCCACCAGGGAAACCACTGTTCAGGACGGGGGGAAATTTCCTTGGGCTGGCTCTATCAGGGAAAATATAAAAAGTAATGTCGGTGAACTTCCTAGCAGCGCTGACGGGAGATAATTTTTTCTACCATGGCCTGGCTTTCATGCACGAGGCTATGACATGGCCCTGGGGTTTGGGTTAGGGTGGGGACCAGGTTACGGGCTTGGAGCGTCATGTGCAGTTGCAGTTCCGCCACGTAATCACTGATGGCTTCTTGGGGCTGGGAAACGTCTACCTGGGTAGCTGACACTGTCCTTTTTCCTCCTTGAGCAATACTGTTGACTGAAAAATAATCGGCAAGTGCTGAATTGAGGGACTTGTGGCCCCTATAAAAACTACCATGGCATTAACGGAGACGCACACTTCTGCAACAGTCTTTAACATTTATCTGTCTGTGACCCTAGGATATTTTTCCTTGGGCGAGGCCATGGATCTCCTAGTTTTTCCTACCGATTTTTTTGCCAATCAGTTATCTCAGTTTCTTCCATGTCAGAGCTTCAAACCCTGATCCGCACTATTCGCCAAGAAGCAGAACGGGAACCATTTCCCCTAGACTCTCCCATTTATGAGCAGGCCGGCAAAGATGCCCTAGATCCAATTTTATTTGGGGGTAACCTCGGTAGTCAGCTCTGTTTTTTTGGCAGGGATTTAGGGGCGGATGAGGTGCGCCAAGGACAACCCTTAATCGGAGCGGCAGGGCGGCTAGTGAGGAAGGGGTTTTTTGAAGCTTGGCAGGGTCGGGTTCCCAGGGGACAAGATGATTTACAAACGGTCTGTCAAAGGATTTTGCTTACTAATACGGTGCCCTATAAACCCCCGGAAAATAAGGCTTATTCTGTCAAAGTTAAGGAAAGGTTTCGCCCTTTTGTGGAGCAATTGTTAGTGTTCCATTGGCAAGGGAAACAAATTATCACCCTGGGAACGGAAGCTTTTAAATGGTTTGCTCCCTATGCCCCCAAGGGCCAGTTGGATGAATTCTTCCAAGGGGGGGATAGGTACGAATGCTCATTAGATGTTTTGATCAAAGCGAAAACGGCGGCAGGCAAAGGTAGTCAAAAAATTGTTAGATTAATGCCTTTACCTCACCCTTCACCGTTGAATAAGCGTTACTACGGACAGTTTCCGACAATGTTGCAACGGCGCTTAACGGAAATTGCTTTCTAGTTCCAGACTTAAAATATTTATCACCTTTACTTCAAAATTAATTGAATTTAACCATGAAAGTTTTAGTTATCGGCGCCACCGGAGAAACAGGCAAACGAGTTGTCAATACCTTAACCGATCGCCAAATTGCAGTGCGGGCTTTGGTGCGGAACTACGACAGCGCTAAGGCGGTGTTACCCCCAGGAACAGAGATTATGGTAGGAGACCTGCTGGAACCAGAAACCATCAAGGCGGCGATCGCCGGTTGCACAGTGGTGATTAATGCGGCCGGGGCCAGACCCAGTGCGGACTTAACCGGGCCTTTCAAAGTGGATTATCTAGGCACTCGCAACCTGGTGGATATAGCCAAAGCCAATGGCATTGAACAATTAGTGTTGGTGTCTTCCCTTTGTGTGTCTAACCTCTTCCATCCCCTCAATCTGTTTGGCTTAATTCTGGTCTGGAAACAATGGGGCGAAAATTATCTGCGTCAGAGTGGTGTCCCCTACACCATTGTGCGGCCAGGGGGCTTGAAAAATGAGGACAATGATAACGCCATCGTCATGGCCGGGGCAGATACGTTATTTGATGGTAGTATTCCCCGGCAAAAAGTAGCAGAAGCTTGTGTGGAATCTCTCTTTAGCCCCAGTGCTAAAAATAAAATTGTTGAAATTGTCAGTAAACCGGATATTCCCGTGCAGTCCTTTGACGAATTATTTGCGATGGTGAGGTAATCACAATTTTCAAAATTCTCCCTTGCTGTCCCCAAGTCAACGTCTATCGACTGAGGTTGGGGTTGATCAGTTTGATAAAAGGGGTTAATCAGTTTGATAAAAATAGAAATCTGAATGAATTATTTCAACAAAAAGGGAGCCAAACTATTATCAGCTTTCAGGCAATTTTCAAAGGAACAAAGATCAATCAGGCAAAAAATAGCTAAGAGTTTCAATAAAGTAATGAGAGGCGCTAGTTGCGTAGTAGTTCTATGCTACCATTGACCTCGGTTTGGCAAATATTGCCACGGTGATATCAACCATGTGGAATGACTTGGAGACAACTTGCGTGCGGCCATGACATCTGGCAAACCGATTATCCGAGTTGTTTCTCTCTATAAAACAGTGGAAATTTTGGAACAACTAGATACTTTGTCGGGAGAAGATGTACTGCCAAATTTTCTGCTTTCCTTAACTCGCATCTCGCCTTAACTGCATTGCAGAGCAATATTTTCAACTTAACCATTGCTTAATGGAGAGAACCGTGCTAAGCTTCCAACCCTATGCACTACGCCATCCCCAAAACCTACGCTGAACTAGATGCCCTGCGCCGTTTCCCCGCTAACGAGGAATTAGTGGCGGTGGCGATCGCCGGGGTTATCAACTGGGCCCGGGCCCATGACCAATCTTTGGATGACGTGGTTCAGGAAATTCTGGCGGAGGATGGTTTATTGGATTACGTCCAAAGGGACCGCCTCAGTGAGATGATTGTGCAGGCTTGGCAGGCGTTACCCCATTTGCCCAATCCTTTGCCCAGTGGAGCACCGTCTGTACCCGGGAACTGGTGGGAGCCTCGCAGTAAAGCCGCAGTAAAGGTTCCGTCCCACTAAAGCGAATTAGCAACCAACCGCCACCGGCCATACGGAATTTGTAGCCGTCGGTGGTCAATAAATCTGTCACTTGTTCTCCGGCGATCGCCGTTAGGGGATTTTCATTTAGGGTTTGTACCAACGCAGTGCGGACATCCATGCTGGCCAAGGGTAAATCAATGCGGTCATACTCACTGACAAAGCAGACTTTTTCCTGGAGTCGACCATACTGTTCACTAATATCCTGTTGGGACTGTACCACTGTTTCCAACACATATAGGGCGGATAACAACGCATCCCGTTCAGGAATGTGACCCCCATAGCCAATGCCACCGGATTCTTCCCCACCAATCAAGACTGGACTGGTTAACATTCGATCAGCAATATACTTATAACCGATCGCCGTTTCCGTGAGGGGAATGCCGTAAAGCTCTGCCAACTTGGGAATTAGGTCGGAGCCACTAACGGTTTTAACAATTTCTCCCTGGAGGCCTTTTTGGGTAGCTAAGTGGTAAATCAAAATGGGAATTAAACCCTGGGAACTGAGAAAATTACCCTGGCCGTCTACTGCGGCAATCCGATCGGCATCGCCATCAAAAATCAAACCCACCCGTAACTCTGGCCCACCAGCTTTGGCCGCCGTTTGCAGCGCTGCTAATAATTTAGGAACGTATTTGGGCAAAGGTTCAGGGGAAGCACCGCCAAACAAGGGATCTCGATCGCCGTTAATTTCATCAATGGGACAACCTAGTAACCGCTCCAAGCCACTGGCGGCTGCGCCATGCATCACATCGGCAAATACCCGGAGTTTTCCCTGTTGAACTGCTTCTCGAATGGGTTGAACATTTACTTTTGCCTGCAAGCCTTGGCAGTAACTAGGCCAGGGATCAAAATATTGCAAACTACCTCCCGCTTGGGGCTGGGGTAAGGAATTTTGCAATTGGGCTTCTATTTTTTCTGTAACGTCACTGCCCACGGAACCACCGAACGCTCCTTTAACTTTTAAACCCAAATAATTGGCGGGATTATGGCTGGCTGTTAACACCAATGCGCCCAGGGCATTTTCGTGATGGGCCGCCCAACTAAAGGCCGGGGTAGGAGCATAACTTTCACTCAACCAGACTTCAAAACCCAATTCCTGGACTGTCTGGGCCACCAACAGGGCAAATTGTTCCGCCATAAAACGGCGATCGTATCCCACAATTAAGCGATGTTCCCGACCACTACTACCAAATTCTGCCGCCAACACCTGGGCCGCCGCCGCCGCCACCAACACCACCCGCTCAAAGGTAAATTCTGCTGCAATTACCCCCCGCCAACCATCGGTACCAAATTTAATCGGAGCAGGAGTGTAAACCATGACAGACCTAGTTTTTGTGGATTAGTGGATTGTTGGTGGAGCAGTCAACCGTGGTTATTTTACCCCAAGCTCTGCGTGTGCTCAGAATTACATAGTTTAGGTTTCAGACTATTATTGCCAATTTGCAAATAATAATTCTCGTTCATTAAATTTTAAAAAAATTTGTCCATTTTAAAAATTTAGTCTAGTCTTAAGGTAGTGAGGATTAAATATAAAATTTCGGTCACAGGTAACAATTAATGCCTAAGTATGCCGATATTTATCCTAGCAAAGAGTAAAATAAAATAAACAAAAAATAACCCCAATGTGGCTCATCTTTAAAACATGCCAGTTCTATTTCATTAGGGACATATGTTATTAGTGTGGTTTTAGCGAAGAGAGAGTGAAAGACCAGAAAACAAATTTGAAACCAAAAAATAAAATCGATATTTTTCCGTCTATAGAATCTTTGCCCACAGTTGTTCTTTTTTCTTTGTTTGGTCTTGTCTTCTTTCTTGCAACAAATCTACGACAATCATCTGAAAATATACAGAATGCACGAGAAAATATCAAATCCGAGAAAATGTACCAAGATTATTTAGAGGAAGAAAGAAGACTACATGAAGGTACTTTAGCAATGCAACGGTTAGAATCCCAAATGGAACTAAGAGCTAGTTTCTGAAGTAAAAATTAAAAAGTAATACGAGAAGGCATTATACGGATGAGGGCACCATAAATCATTGCTTAACTTATTTCGGTATAAAGTTCGTAATCCTTGCTTAATCGCCGATAGCGATTTAACCAACCAAAAGTACGCTCTATCACCCAACACTCGGCTAAAAGTTCAAATTCCTTAGATGAACGCTTAACGACCTCAATTACGATATGCCGTTTACGTCCTTTAATTTTCTTGCCACCATCAAAGTCATATACCTCCCCCTTTTTTCCGTTGTTTTAACGGATTGGGAGTCCACCATTGCCACAGTAGAGTTGGGAGTTCTTCCTATCTTTTTTCTCACCTCTTTACGTAATCCATCATGAACTTGTTGCCAAATTCCCTTCCTTTGCCACTTGTGAAAATATTTATATACTGTCTGATGGGGGAGGGAAATCATAGGGGAACATCTCCCATTGACATCCTGTGCGCTGTAAATAAAAGATGGCATTGATAATTTATTTCTCGTAGGTCTAACTCTCTAGGATGCCCAAATCCTTTTGGTGCTGGGCTGGTGACTTGGGCTCAATTACCTTCCACTCCTCATCACTCGTGTCACTAGCATATGGCTTGCCCTGAGGATTCAATACCTTCGGCGAACTACTCATCGACAATACTCAACTTTTATCCTCTCACCATAAAAAATAGATTTCTCCTATCCTCTTTTCTTTATATTTTCTTTTCTTTATATTTTCCCTAGAAATCACTTCCAAACAACACCCAGAACCTAGTAACTAGTTCGACTTACCCTCCTTTCTTCGAGCATGACCGGAGCTGCAAATACCTAATACAAGGTCAGTGCCTATCTCCCATGGCTAGCAATTGGGGTTGCGACTATTTTCGGTTTGGGTGTTGTCCGTCATCTGAGCGATGAACTGAGAAACAAACGAGACAGATTTAGAAAGAAACAGCTCGGTTTTACCTCTCTTGTTAAACTAGGGTTTTCGGACGGAAGTGGCTGTTTTTATCTGCCAGTGAAGCCCTTCGGCTCCATGTATTCAATGTACAAAATCCCACCAACAATGGCAAGCAATATTTAACTTTATTCACTAAAGGGAAGTAATCGATATTAATTTAGTTACGAAATATTAACAAAATCTAGTGCAATTTATTTGAACTATTTTTGTTGCTTAAAACAACTTTTTCGTTGTCTAAATTATCCCGATTAAGTAATCGACATTGAAGAAAGCTAAAGATTTGCTCACTTTTTAAAAGTTGATGTAACAATGAAGGCAACCAACTAGAGATTCCATTCGTTATTGTGGGCAAGATTGTGGAGGCACACAAATTCTTTCCCGACTAAGGGTGAAAATCAGGCTAACTTTCGCAATCAAATTTACCTGGTTTAGGCTCTCCCAATCATCTTTTATCTGCTGTATTGCTCCTTTTTGAGGATTTTTCCATGACCGTTGCCACCGATCGCCAAACTGTGCCCCCATCTGCGGCCCATCCTAGTGGAGACAAGCGTTTTAAGGTGTTAGACGCCACCATGAAGCGCAACCAATTTAATCAGGATGCCCTCATTGAAATCCTGCATAAAGCCCAGGAAATTTTTGGCTACCTGGAAGAGGATGTTCTGCTCTACGTAGCCCGGGGGCTTAAATTACCCCTCAGCCGGGTGTTTGGAGTGGCGACTTTTTACCATCTTTTTTCCCTTAAACCCAGTGGGAAACATACCTGTGTGGTCTGCTTGGGAACGGCTTGCTACGTTAAAGGGGCGGGGGATTTGCTGAAAACCCTAGATCAGGAAGTCCATCTGAAACCGGGGGAAACGACAGAGGATGGACAAATGTCCTTGGTGACGGCCCGTTGCATTGGAGCCTGTGGCATTGCCCCAGCCGTGGTCTATGACGGCAAAGTGTTGGGCAAGCAGAATGACGAAGCGGTATTGGCGGCGATACAACCTTGGTTAAGTAACAGTTAACGGATATTAAGTATCAGGTGATTGCTTGATCTTTTCTAGTTGATTTTTTGATTTGTTGTTATTGAGCTTAAACCCCATGGACATTAAAGAATTAAAGGAAATTGCCACCAAAAGCCGTGAGAAACAAACAAAAATTCGCATTCGTTGTTGTAGTGCTGCCGGTTGTCTTTCTTCTGAAGGGGAGACGGTGAAAAAAAATCTCACCACGGCGATCGCCGCAGCAGGATTGGAAGAAAAAGTGGAAGTCTGTGGGGTAGGCTGTATGAAGTTTTGTGGCCGGGGCCCCCTAGTGGCGGTGGATGACCGGAATCAACTCTACGAATTTGTTACCCCAGACCAGGTGGGGGATATTGTCAAAAAATTGCAGAAACCCGATGCAGTTGCAGAAACAGGCTTAATCAGTGGTGATCCCCACCATCCCTTCTACGCCCTGCAAAGGAATATTGCTTTGGAAAATTCAGGCCGGATTGATCCCGAATCCATTGATGAATACATCGCCCTAGGGGGCTACGAACAGCTTCATAAGGTTGTCTATGAAATGACCCCAGAGGAAGTGATCGTGGAAATGAACAAAAGTGGTCTGCGGGGTCGGGGTGGGGGCGGTTATCCCACCGGCTTGAAATGGGCCACAGTGGCCAAAATGCCCGGCCAGCAAAAATATGTCATCTGCAATGCTGACGAAGGCGATCCCGGTGCTTTCATGGACCGCAGTGTGTTGGAAAGTGATCCCCATCGCATCCTCGAAGGTATGGCGATCGCCGCCTATGCAGTGGGGGCTAACCATGGTTACATTTATGTGCGGGCGGAATACCCCCTAGCTATCCAACGACTGCAAAAAGCGATCCAACAGGCTAAACGTTATGGCCTGATGGGCACCCAAATTTTTGACTCTCCCATTGATTTCAAGATTGATATACGAGTAGGAGCCGGTGCCTTTGTCTGCGGTGAAGAAACAGCATTAATTGCCTCAGTGGAAGGAAAACGGGGAACGCCCCGACCAAGACCACCCTATCCAGCCCAATCGGGTTTGTGGCAAAGTCCCACCCTGATTAACAATGTGGAAACCTACGCCAACGTTGTACCCATCATTCGGGAAGGGGGAGATTGGTATGGCTCCATTGGTACGGAAAAAAGTAAAGGCACCAAGGTTTTTGCCCTCACAGGAAAAGTGGAAAACGCTGGTCTGATTGAAGTGCCCATGGGAACCACCGTGCGACAAGTGGTGGAGGAAATGGGGGGCGGTGTACCCAATGGTGGCCAAGTCAAAGCAGTGCAAACTGGGGGCCCTTCCGGAGGCTGTATCCCCGCCGATAAATTGGATACTCCCATCGAATATGACACCCTATTAGCCCTGGGCACCATGATGGGTTCCGGGGGCATGATTGTCATGGATGAAAGCACCAATATGGTGGACGTGGCCCAGTTTTATATGGATTTTTGCAAATCGGAATCCTGTGGCAAATGTATTCCCTGCCGAGCGGGCACAGTGCAACTTTATGACCTTTTAACCCGCTTTTTAGAAGGGGAAGCTACCCAAGAAGACTTGATCAAACTAGAAAATCTTTGCCATATGGTTAAGGAAACTAGCCTTTGTGGATTGGGGATGAGTGCGCCTAATCCGGTAATAAGTACCCTGCGCTATTTTCGTCATGAATATGAAGAATTACTCAAAGTCTAGTTCGGTAATTTATCCACTCAGTTAACTTTTCTGAAACACCATGAATGTTTTAACTGCTCCCATCAAAAGTGACACTTGGACTGAGGCCACCTGGGAAGAATTTATCCAAGCCACTGAAAATCCCGATTATGACAAAGCAAAGTTCTACTACTATCAAAACCAGTTGAGAATTGAAATGTCTCCCGTTGGTAACGATCATTCAAGAGACCATTACCTAATTAGTAACGCTATTAGTCTGTATGCAATTTTTAAGAAAATTCCGCTCAACGGAAATGATACCTGTAGTTATCGTAAACCCGGTCATTGGGAGGTACAACCTGATATTTCTTGCCATGTGGGGGATAATGCTATGGCTATCCCCTCTGGAACAGGTATTGTCAATTTAAATGATTATCCTCCCCCAGATTTAGTTATCGAAATTGCCAATACTTCCTTAGCTGATGATCAAGGAAAAAAACGGCTACTTTATGAAGAGTTAGGCGTTAAAGAATATTGGATTGTGGATGTGAAGGCCACTAAAATCATGGGGTTTAAAATGGAAAACCAAGGGAGCTACCAAATTCGAGAATCTTTAGTTTTACCTGGATTAAATTTAGCTGTTTTGGAAGAGGCGTTGCAAAAAACACGCCAAACGAATCATGGAGAAGTCATGCGTTGGCTACTTCAACAATTTAGTTAATTCATTTTCAAAGGAGTTTTTGGCCAATGTCTGTTGTTACTTTAACCATTGATGATAAGGCGATCGCCATTGAAGAAGGCGCAAGTATTTTGCAAGCGGCTAAAGAAGCAGGGGTTCCCATTCCCACCCTTTGCCATTTAGAAGGGATTTCAGAAGCGGCAGCCTGTCGTTTGTGCATGGTGGAAGTGGAAGGCACGAATAAATTGATGCCCGCCTGCGTTACCGCTGTGAGCGAAGAAATGGTAGTCCACACCAACACAGAAAAATTGCAAAATTACCGACGTATGACAGTGGAATTACTTTTTTCCGAAGGCAATCATGTCTGTGCCATTTGTGTGGCTAACGGCAACTGTGAATTGCAAGATATGGCCATTACGGTGGGTATGGATCACAGCCGATTTAAATATCAATTTCCCAAGCGAGAAGTGGATTTATCCCATCCCATGTTTGGCATTGATCATAACCGTTGTATTCTCTGTACCCGTTGTGTGCGAGTTTGCGATGAAATTGAGGGAGCCCACGTTTGGGATGTGGCTTACCGGGGCGCAGAATGCAAAATTGTTTCTGGTTTAAATCAGCCCTGGGGAACCGTTGATGCCTGTACTTCCTGTGGCAAATGTGTGGATGCCTGTCCCACGGGTTCTATCTTCCATAAAGGAGAAACTACTGCTGAAAAAATTGGCGATCGCCGTAAGGTGGAGTTTTTAGCCACTGCCCGTAAAGAAAAGGAATGGGTCAGGTAGGTTGAACTTTTAAGAACTTTTAACATCATTTCTAAACTTTTAATCATGGCTAAAATTCGTTTTGCTACCGTTTGGCTCGCTGGTTGTTCCGGCTGTCATATGTCCTTCCTTGATATGGACGAATGGCTCATTGATCTCGCTCAAAAAGTTGATGTGGTTTTCAGTCCCGTTGGTTCTGATCTCAAGGAATACCCGGACAATGTGGATGTTTGCCTAGTGGAAGGGGCGATCGCCAACGAAGAAAATTTAGAGTTAGCTTTGGAGTTGAGACAGAAAACGAAGGTAGTAATTTCCTTTGGGGACTGTGCTGTAACCGCCAATGTCCCCGGTATGCGTAATATGCTCAAAGGTAGCGATCCGGTTCTGCGCCGAGCCTATATTGAACTGGGAGATGGGACGCCTCAACTGCCCGATGAACCTGGTATTGTGCCGCCTCTATTAGACAAGGTTATTCCCCTACATGAGGTTATTCCGGTGGATATTTTTATGCCCGGTTGTCCTCCCGATGCCCACCGTATTCGAGCAACGCTAGAACCATTATTAAATGGGGAACATCCCCTCATGGAAGGGCGAGCAATGATCAAATTTGGTTAAAATTCAAGTTTTCTAAACAGTTTGCAAAATAGCTATTCAGGAGATTTAATAATGAATACCCAATTAGTAGAATCCTTGGTTCAAATAATTCAAAGTCTTTCCCCAGAGGAGCAAAAGTTATTGGAAACTCATTTGGCAGAAAAAAATAGCAACTGGCAGGAGGTTTTGGGGAAAATTGAAACCAATCGCCAAGAAATTTATGCTTCTCGTCAGGGAAAACCTTTTGATCTTTCTATAGATGAAATCATCGAAGAAATGCGTGAGGAAAGAACCCAAGATGTTCTACAAGCCTGTTTTGGAAAATGATTTTTAGGTATGACCAACCAAACTTCTTTCACAATTTGTATTGACTCAAATTTTATTGTCCGACTTCTTGTTGGGTATTATGAAGAAACTATCTATCTTGAGATGTGGAATAAATGGTGTAACGCAAATACTAAAATTGTTGCTCCTGATCTAATCAACTATGAGGTGACTAATGTTTTGTGGCGTTTAAACAAGACCAATCAGATTAACTACACTCAAGCCCAAATTGCTCTTACAGAAAGTTTTAATCTCGGCATTGAACTTTATTCAAACTCAGAACTACACCAGGATGCTTTGGCGATCGCCGAAAAGTTTCAATTGTCAGCCGCCTATGATGTCCATTATTTAGCTTTAGCAGAAAAAATGCAGATAGATTTTTATACCTGTGACAAAAAACTGTTCAATTCCGTACAACAAAATTTCCCTAGAATAAAATTAGTTATTGCTAACAGTAGTTAGATTGATTTAAATTCCTGAATATTTATTACAAGATCCGGCTTTCTATATTTACTGCTCAAAAAATATCTAAATCAACAATAATCAATCCCATGTCTAAAACCATTGTTATCGATCCCGTTACCCGGATTGAAGGCCATGCCAAAATCTCCATTTTCCTCAACGACCAGGGCAACGTAGATGATGTTCGTTTCCATGTGGTGGAGTATCGGGGTTTTGAAAAATTTTGCGAAGGTCGTCCCATGTGGGAAATGGCTGGTATTACCGCCCGTATTTGCGGCATTTGTCCGGTTAGCCATCTGCTCTGTGCGGCTAAAACCGGGGATAAGTTACTGGCGGTGCAAATCCCTCCAGCCGGGGAAAAACTGCGCCGTTTAATGAATTTAGGGCAAATTACCCAATCCCACGCCCTAAGTTTTTTCCATCTCAGCAGTCCTGATTTTCTGCTTGGTTGGGACAGTGATCCCGCTACTCGCAATGTGTTTGGTTTAATTGCTGCTGACCCCGATTTAGCTAGGGCAGGTATTCGGTTACGGCAATTTGGCCAAACGGTAATTGAACTTTTGGGAGCTAAAAAAATCCACTCTGCTTGGTCAGTGCCCGGTGGAGTCCGATCGCCGTTGTCGGAAGAAGGCAGACAATGGATTGTGGACCGTTTACCAGAAGCAAAAGAAACCGTTTATTTAGCCTTAAATTTGTTTAAAAATATGTTGGACCGCTTCCAAACAGAAGTGGCAGAATTTGGCAAATTTCCCTCCCTATTTATGGGCTTAGTTGGGAAAAATAATGAATGGGAACATTATGGCGGCTCCCTGCGGTTTACCGACAGTGAAGGCAATATTGTCGCGGACAATCTCAGTGAAGATAATTACGCTGATTTTATTGGTGAATCGGTGGAAAAATGGTCCTATTTAAAATTTCCCTACTACAAATCTCTGGGTTATCCCGATGGCATTTATCGGGTTGGTCCCCTTGCCCGCCTTAATGTTTGTCATCACATTGGCACCCCGGAAGCAGACCAAGAATTAGAAGAATATCGGCAACGGGCTGGAGGTGTGGCCACGTCCTCTTTCTTTTATCATTACGCCCGCTTGGTGGAAATTCTTGCCTGTTTAGAAGCCATCGAATTGTTAATGGCTGACCCTGATATTTTGTCCAAAAATTGTCGAGCTAAGGCAGAAATTAATTGTACCGAAGCGGTGGGAGTGAGCGAAGCACCCCGGGGTACTTTATTCCACCATTACAAGATAGATGAAGATGGTCTAATTAAGAAAGTGAATTTGATCATTGCCACGGGCAACAATAACTTAGCCATGAATAAAACCGTGGCCCAAATTGCCAAACACTACATTCGCAATCATGATGTGCAAGAAGGGTTTTTAAACCGGGTGGAAGCGGGTATTCGTTGTTATGATCCCTGCCTTAGTTGTTCTACCCATGCAGCGGGACAAATGCCATTGATGATCGATTTAGTTAACCCTCAGGGGGAACTAATTAAGTCCATCCAGCGGGATTAAACAAAAAACATTCAGACGGTCAAAAAAATACCCCGGCATCACCGAGGGCATATCTAGGAGAACTCAATGTCAATGGAAGGTACCGAAACCCCTAGAACCCGTGCCCTTAATAGTTCATGCAAAGGAATTCTGTCGGGTTTCCATAGCCTTATGTTTTTTATAGTAAACATAATGTTAATTTTTGTCAACGAGACTTGACGTCCGGTTCATTTTGTTGGTAGTGGTGCGTGTCCCACGGCGATCGCCCCATTCTGGCCGCCAAAGCCAAAACTGAGGCAGAGACCATAGTTTAAAGGGCTAGTTGCTGGCTGAACTGATTCAATGCGGACAAAGTTGAGGGGAAATTCAGGTTCTTTCAAACCAACACAGGGGGGCAATTTTTGCTGATGAAGGCTTAATAAAGTCAAAGCTACGGCGATCGCCCCGGAAGCGCCCAGGGTATGGCCAGTGGCCCCTTTGCTGGAAGTAATGAGAGGATTTTGAGGAAAAAGAGTTTGGATTAAAGCGGCCTCCCGTTGATCGTTGAAAAGAGTGCCAGTGCCGTGGGGATGAATCAAGTCAATTTGCTCTGGGGTTAAACCACTGCGGGTGAGGCAATGCTTCACGGCTTGCTGGGCACTGTGGTTATCAAAGGCAGGAGTACTACGATGGAGTGCATCACAACTAAAACCCCAACCCAAAATTTCACCGTAAATTCTGGCTTTTCTCTTCTGGGCTAATTCCCGGGTTTCCAATACTAACAAAGCTCCCCCTTCCCCCAACACTAAACCCTGGCGCTGGCGATCGAAGGGATAACATCCATCCGGTGCTAGCGTGGCCATTTTGCTAAAACCAGCCAATGTGAGCGGTGTAATGGGGGCTTCCACTGCCCCGGCCAACACCCGTTGGCAATGGCCTGTTCTAATTAACTCCACTCCCTGGGCGATCGCCCATAACCCAGTGGCACAGGCGGCCATGGGGCATTGCATCACCGTTACTTCCGGTAGAAGTTGGGCAGCTAAACGGGCGGCCTGATCAGGTAAAGTCTGCCACCAATCCACAAGCTTAAAGTTGGGGGCCACCGGAGGCTTAATGTTGCGCCCAACCCAATCTTCCCAATGGCATTGGTTAGCCCGACTAGAACCGATCGCCACTCCCCAGGGTTGTTCAGCGGGATCAAGTTGGGCATCATCAATGGCGGCCTGCACCAAGGGCGGAACCAATTGTCCCAGGGAACGAGGATAATTTCCCTGTAATGCCAAGGGGAACGATGGCAAGTTTATAAAAGGTTGCTTGGGCTTGATGGCCGTTTTTCCCTGTAACAACTTTGTCCAAGTTTGTAATTGATCTCCCAAGGCAGTGTCCAGGGCTAGCCCAGTGACCACCACTCCCATAGCCAGAGCCTCTATTGGAGCCGTTTTTTGTTTCCCCTGGCGGTCCATGGCCCAATTAACTACTAGCTTCGGGAATGGCAATTTCCAACATTTGCACCCGCCGGTCTAGGGCTTCCAATTCATCCTTTAGGCGATCGCCTTGCCCCACAATCACCGCAATCATCTGTTCGGGCTGGAGATACTTAGCCGCTACCCGTTGCACATCCTCCACTGTGGTGTCCATCACCGCCTGTTGGTAAGTGAAAATAAAATCCTCTGGATAACCGTAATACTCGTAGGTCATCAAACGGGAAAGGGTTTGCCCCGGCCTTTCAAAATTAAAAACAAAGGAATTTAAAATTGAATCTTTGGCATAGGCCAATTCCTCAGCGGTTACTTCAGTGATGCGTAACTTTTCAAACTCCTGTAACAGGGATTGGAGAAATTGCACCGTGGTTTCCGTGCGGGTAGGACCCCCAGCCAGAAAGTAACCGGGATAATCATAGGCAGCCTGCCAACTACCGGAAACGCTATAGGCCAAGCCCTGGGTGGAGCGAATATTGTTAAACAACCGGCCTGCAAAACCCCCCAGTACCCCATTCATCACCGACAGGGCAGCGTAATCCGGGCTGTCCACCATGCCGCCAATTTGTCCCAAAAGAACATTGCTTTGGGTAACGTGGGGCAAATTAACTAAAAAAACTTCACTGTCGTTAACTTGGCTAGCGCTGGGGGGAGTCAACTGGGGAACAGTCCCCGACCCTTGCCAATTACCAAACCTTTCCGCAATGGTTTGTTTGATGGTTTCGCTGTCAAAGTCCCCCACAATGCCTAAAATCATCTGGTCTGGACGGACGTAGCGCCGATGAAAATCAATAATGGCCTGGCGGTCGATATTGGCTAAGGTTTGGTACTCCACCGTGCGGGCATAGGGGCTGGTGGGGCCGTAAAGCATTTTACTAAATTCCCGGCTGGCAATATCTCCAGGGTCATCGTTACGCCGGGCAATGGCTCCTCGAAGTTGGTTTTTAGCCAGGGCAATCTGGGCTTCATCAAAGGCTGGGGTTTGGAGAACTTGGGCAAATAGGTCAAAGACTAGGTCAAAGTCCTTGCTCAAGGAGGAAAAACTAGCAGAACCGGAAGAGGTGCCAATGCTAGTTTCAATGGCAGCGGCCTTTTGCTCCAATAAATTATTCAGTTGGGCTGGGGAGTTTTGTTCTGTTCCCCCCAAACGCATGGTGGTGCCCGTCAACTGGGCTAGCCCCACCTGATCCGCCGGTTCCCAACGGGATCCTGCCCGCATCACCACCGATCCCGACACCAGGGGCAGTCTCCGGTCAGGCATTAGATAAACCACCAAACCGTTGGGCAGAGTGTAACGTTCGTATTCCGGCAGGTTAATCTCCGGCAGGGGGGGAAACGTCAACTGATCATGGGTTTTGGGTTGGTTCTCCAGATCCCTGGCAATGGCTGGAGTTAAATAAACATTGCTAAAAACGGCGATCGCCATCACCAAGGTGGCCACCAGGACGAATCGTTGCCAGGGCTTAGCGTTAGGAGCCACTGTTGGGGAAGTTTTCCAAGGTTTTTTCATAGGGCAAACAAGGCGATCGGACATTCCTAGTCCCCATGGGCCACTGGGACTGGGGCGGAAGCAAAAACGGTTACTAGTGCCAAGGCAAAAGCCTCCCCAATGCTAACAGTGCTTAACACCGGGAAGACTTTGGTTAACCAAGCTGGGTTGGGCCATGGTGCTGACCAACGACAACCGTCCCGACTAGACGGCTCCACCGGCCGCTTGCAGGCGAGCCCGAGCTTTTTTGTAATTGTTAGAAGCTTTCAGTTGGTTGGGTTTATCTTCCCCCCGGTTGGCCTCTTCCAAAGCCCCCTGGGCTGCGGTGTAGGCTTGGCGGGCCGATTCAGCATCAATGGTGGTGCCTAATTCAGCGCCGTTGACCAATACCTTAACTTCATTATTTTCTACCTCGGCAAAACCCCCCATGACGGCAATATTCTGCCAGTCTTTACCTGGGCGCACCCGCATCACGCCAATTTCCAAAGCGGTGAGCAGGGGAGCATGGTTACTGAGGATACCCAGTTGACCGGTGGTGCTGGGGAGAATGAGTTCCTGCACTTCCTCATCCCAAACTACCTTATCCGGTGTGATTACCCGTACTGTTAACGTCATTTTTAGGAATTTCCCTTTGATAGCGTTTCTATACAAACAACTGGCGATCGCCGGCCAGGAAGAAGGGGGATAACAGGCAATGGTCATCCTAGAAAACCACTGCTATTCCCCCTAACTATTTCCTAACCTAGACCCCAGGTTATTAACTTAACCCTCTTTGAGCTTGGCACCTTTGGCCTTAGCTTCTTCAATGTCTCCCACCAGGTAGAAAGCTTGCTCCGGTAAATCATCCAATTCACCAGCCAAAATCGCTTTGAAACCTTTGATGGTGTCAGCCAGGGAAACGTACTTGCCGGGGGCACCGGTAAATACTTCGGCGACGAAGAAGGGTTGGGAAAGGAAACGCTCAATTTTCCGAGCCCGGTCTACGGTCAAACGGTCTTCCTCAGACAATTCATCCAAGCCAAGAATGGCAATAATATCTTGCAATTCTTTGTAGCGTTGCAGGGTGGATTGCACTTCCCGAGCGGTGTCGTAATGCTCTGACCCAACGATGGAGGGCTGAAGCATGGTGCTGGTGGAATCCAAGGGGTCCACGGCGGGGTAAATACCTTTAGCGGCCAAACCACGGGAAAGCACGGTGGTACCGTCCAAGTGGGCAAAGGTGGTGGCGGGGGCGGGGTCAGTCAAGTCGTCCGCCGGTACATACACAGCCTGAATGGAGGTAATGGAACCTTCCTTGGTGGAGGTGATACGCTCTTGCAAATCACCAACGTCCGTACCTAAAGTGGGCTGGTAACCTACCGCAGAGGGCATCCGGCCCAACAGAGCCGATACTTCCGAACCAGCTTGGACGAAGCGGAAAATGTTGTCGATGAAGAGCAATACGTCCTGTTTGTTCACATCCCGGAAATATTCCGCCATGGTCAAAGCGGTTAAGCCTACCCGCATCCGAGCCCCGGGGGGTTCGTTCATCTGACCGTACACCAGAGCAATTTTGGACTCTTCCGGTTTGTCGGCGTTGATTACGTTGGATTCGATCATTTCGTTGTAGAGGTCATTCCCTTCCCGGGTCCGTTCCCCTACGCCACCAAATACAGATACACCACCATGTTGGATGGCGATGTTGTTAATCAATTCCATCATGATTACGGTTTTGCCCACACCAGCACCACCGAAGAGACCGATTTTGCCACCCTGACGGTAGGGAGTAAGCAGGTCAATTACCTTAATGCCGGTTTCAAATACTTGGGGCTTGGTTTCCAAATCCACCAATTTGGGAGCGGGACGGTGAATGGGGAAAGTTTCACCAGCGGGCACGGGGCCTTTGTTGTCAACAGGCTCACCAAGAACGTTAAAAATACGACCCAGGGTGCCGGTGCCGACGGGAACGCTGATGGGGGCCCCGGTGTCTACCACGTCCATGCCCCGGACGAGACCGTCGGTGGAACTCATGGCTACGGCTCGGACTTGGTTATCGCCGAGAAGCTGCTGCACTTCACAGGTAACAGCTACTTCGTTACCAGCAGAGTTTCTGCCTTGGACTTTAAGGGCATTATAAATACGGGGCAATTTACCACTGGGGAACTGGGCGTCAATTACAGGCCCGATGACCTGGGTAATTTTGCCAACGTTAGTTGCTTCTTTTACGGCTACCATGCTGATTGTCTAGGAATTTGTTTATAGTTAGACTACAGGATTACTGTTGAGTTTTGGTCAAATTTGCCATCTTTAAGGGTATCACTTTGGGGCTGTCCCCAACTGGTGAGATGGGTCAAATCCTAGGAGGATAGGCGATCGCCGGGGGGAGGTTTTGGAGCAAAAGTTGGAACGGGAAGATTGTCTGCGGGCAATTGCGAGAACTTTGCTGGAAAAGGACTGGGCCACAGCGGTGCGTTTTGCCATAGAGCAACTGGGGCTGTTGTTTGGCTGTCAGCGGGTCCATGTGATTTACCATGACCCAGCCAAGGACTGTTTACACATGGCGGAAGAATGGTGTGCTGTGGGTATTGCCCCCCGGTTATCAACTTTTCAAGGAGTACCGGTGGCCACCTATCCTTGGCTCTGGGCCAATTTGCAGGATAGTGAAGGCGTTTTGGTGAGGGATGTGGAGCAAATGCCGCCGGAAGCTGAGATGGATAAGGTCTCCCTGCAATTTGACCTGGTGAAATCCATCCTAGTGGTGCCCATGGTTAAGGATGCCCAGGTGTTGGGCTACATCAGCATGGTTCATCTCCACGACAACTATGGTTGGAACCCGGAGGAGTTGAACTTGGCCAAACTGGTGGGACAATTTTTGGCGATCGCCCAGGCCCGGCACCAAGCAGAGACAACCCTGACCCAAGCTAAGGAAGCGGCGGATGCGGCCAATCGGGCTAAAACGGAATTTTTGGCCAGTATTAGCCATGAATTACGCACTCCCCTCAACGCCATTATTGGCTTTAGTCAACTGTTGCATCGGGATCCCAGTTTGGCTCCCCACCGTCCCACCTTAGATATCATCAACCGGAGCGGTGAGCACTTATTAGAGCTAATTAACGACATTTTGGAAATGTCCAAAATTGAGGCAGGGCGCACCACCCTCAATGAAAAAATCATTGATTGCCATCGTTTGTTGGATAATCTCCAGGCTCTTTTCCAACTAAGGGCTCAGGAAAAACAACTCCTCCTTAAAGTGGAGCGATCGCCGGAGGTGCCCGAATGGATTAAGACTGACGGGGGCAAATTGCGGCAGGTGTTGATTAATTTGTTGGCCAATGCCATTAAGTTTACTGCCCAGGGCGGTGTCACCCTCAAGGTTAAATGCCTGACCGCTCCCCAGACTGATGAAGGTCAAGGAGCATCCATCTGGCTTCATTTTTTAGTGTCGGATACGGGGCCGGGCATTGCTGCCCATGAAATGGATGAACTGTTTGTACCCTTTGCCCAGACAGAAACGGGGCTTAAGTCTTGTCAGGGGAATGGTTTAGGGCTGCCCATTAGCCAAAAATTTGTTCAGTTGATGGGGGGACAAATTCAAGTCAGGAGCAAGGTCGATCAAGGTAGTGCTTTCTTTTTTGCCATTCCAGTGCAGGTGATGGCGGCCCCCAAGCCAACCCCGGAAACTTCAGCGGTTACCCTGCCGCCGTTAGATCAGTACAATCAAAAAGTTCTTGTGGTGGACGATCGCCCGGAAAGTCGGTTACTACTGCGCCAATTACTCACTAGTCTGGGCTTTGTTGTCCAAGAAGCGGAAAACGGAGAAATGGCGATCGCCCTGTGGGAAAGTTGGCATCCCCAGGTAATTTTGATGGATATGCAAATGCCAGTGCTGGATGGTCGGAGCACTACTCAAAAAATTAAAGCCAGCCCCCAAGGTCAACATACGATCATTATTGCCCTCACCGCCAGTGCTTTTGAAGGGGAACGGGCCGAAATTCTTAGCGCCGGCTGTGACGACTTTTTAAGTAAGCCCTTCCGCCCCGAAGAATTGATTGCCCTTCTGGCTAAACACCTGGCCGTGGCTTTACCTTCCCAGGGGCAACCACCGGCTTCCCCTCTCCGGCCATTTCCTGTGATAACGGCTCCGTCCCTATCAGAACAATTGGCTAAAACTCCCCAGTCCTGGCGACAAAAGATGGCAAAAATGGCTTTAGAATGCAATGACGATGACCTGATTACCTTGGTTGAGTCCCTGCCGACCTTGTCCCCATCCTTAGCTCATCTATTGGCCACCTGGGCCAGGGAATATCGTTTTGAGCAGATTTTCCTAGTGGTTGAATCCAGTTTTGGGGCGGTGACCCTAGCGGGGTAACCCAATTAATTGCTCCCAACTGTACTAACAGGTGTTGAAAATTCAGTTCAACTTCTACTTTTACTCAACTTTTCTTCCCCCTCCACCAATTCCCGCAGGCGATCGCCATGGGCCCGGACTGTAAAACCCTTTTTATCGTCGATGACACCCCGGACAATGTACGTTTGCTGGCCAACCTTTTGTCCGCCCATGGTTACCGAATCCGTAAAGCATTGAATGCTAATTTTGCCCTCAAAAGTATTGAGCAGTCCCCGCCGGACTTGATTTTGCTAGACGTTAACATGCCCACCATGAACGGCTATGAAATGTGTGCCCGGCTAAAGTCCAATCCCCACACCCAAGAAATTCCAATTATCTTTATCAGTGCCCTGGATAATGTGCTTGATAAAGTCAAAGCCTTTAACCTGGGGGGAGCGGATTACATCACTAAGCCATTTCAAATGGAAGAAGTGCTGGCCCGCATTGAACACCAACTGCTACTACAACAACAAAAACATCAACTACGAGCAGAAATCCAAGAACGGAAGCGGGCGGAACAATCCCTGGAGGTTTCCCTACGGGTGGTGTCCCACGATCTCCGTAATCCTGTGTTGGGGTTATCTATGGTGCTCAATAACTGCCTTAAACGGGCCGATCCAGATCAAACGGAACTTTCCCTGCCCCGCCAAACCCTAGAGCAGATGGCCCGCAGTTGTGAACGTCAATTAGCCTTGATCAATTCCCTGGTGGAAAGCCAGCATTGGGAACAACAGGGGGTTCCCTTAGTGTTGCGACGCCTTGATCTGGGCACCCTAGTGAGGGATTTTGCGGAGGAATGGTCGTTGGGGTTGGGGGAGCAGGAAGTAACTCTTAATTTAAATCTGGGGGAAAATTTACCCGCAATCATGGGAGATGCCAACTTTATTTGGCGGGTGCTGGAAAATTTATTGGCCAATAGCCTGAAATACAATCCTTTACCCCGGCCCCAACCGTTGAGCATTACCATTACGGTTACCGCCATAGACCAAACCCTAACCTGTCGGGTCAAAGATAATGGGGTGGGTGTGGATCTGGCCATCGCTGACCGAGTTTTTGAACGTTATCAGCGCGGCGATCGGGAGAACAATCCCCTTGGGCTGGGCTTAGGACTATACGTTTGCAAGCTCATTGTCGAGGCCCACGGTGGCCAAATTGGTCTCAATACTGCGGTTAGTAGGGGGGCAGAGATTTACTTTACCCTCCCCCTGGAAAAAGATTGTGCTTAAAATTTTGACATTTGCTAAGTATTGATCAACAGTGAGCAAAATTAATTGGTGATGCTAAAAGTTTGTGTGGATGCTACAGCAATACGGGGCCAATTGAGTGGTATCGGTTTTTATAATCTCAGTCTGCTGCGAGCCCTTAATGAACTACAACATAGCCAACAATTTCAAGGGCAATTTTCTCTACAAATTTATTATCAACCTGGCTTAAAAGATTGGTGCCAAGGAAATTGGCAAAAAAAACATCATCTGGCCGAATTCACCGATTGTACTTGTTTGCCGTTGCCAGTTACCCTGAGCGATCGCCTAGTTAATTTTCCCAATCCCATTTTGAATTTATTGGAGAAGCGTCTAGACAAACCGGATCTTATCCATGGCATTGACCATTATATTTTTCCTAGCCAAAAAGCCATCAATTTATTAACAATTCACGATCTAACTTTTCTCAAATTTCCCGAATTCGTTCCGCCCATTGTGCAACGTTACCACCAAAGAATTTTGCGTTGTTTGCCCTTTGCCCAGGGAATTTTAACCTTTGCAGAGAGTACAAAACGGGAAATTAACGAATATTACCAGTTTCCCCTAGAACGAATTTTTGTTACTCCCCAAGCTAGTCGTTACCGGGGTTCACAGTTATCCACAGAGCCAAGTTCTCCAAAAAATAAATTCATAAATGAGTCATTGTTAGCCACCATTCCCTACAATTTTGCAGTGCCCTATTTTCTTTTTGTCAGCACTCTGGAACCCCGAAAAAATGTGGTTGGCTTGATCGAAGCCTTTAATTTATTCAAACAAGTCACTAAGGCCCACCACCAGTTAGTGCTCATCGGTCAATTGGGCTGGAAATATGAACCCATTCTCACGGCGATCGCCAATTCTGCCTATCAAGATCAGATTCATCGTTTGGCCTATGTGCCCAACCAGTGGCTAGGGGAATTTTACCAACGGGCGACAGCTTTTGTTTATCCTTCTTTTTATGAAGGTTTTGGCTTGCCAGTGGTGGAGGCAATGAACTTTGGTTTACCGATAATTACTGCTGGGGCTGGATCTTTGCCAGAAGTGATGGGAGACAGTGGTGTATTAGTAGATCCCCAAGATACCCAGGCTCTAGCGTTAGCATTGGAAAAAATTGTTAGTGATACGGATTGGCGGGATCACTTAAGGCAAAAAAGTTTAACTAGGTCTAAGGATTTTTCCTGGGAAAACACTGCCCGTAAAACCCTAGAAGTTTATCAGTCTTTAATTGCTTAACCCATGACTACAGAATTAATATGCTGCAAATTGCACCCCCATCGATTAGCTTAAAAGATTTTCTTGATTTGCCAGAAACTAAACCGGCACAGGAATATGTTGAAGGACAAGTTATTCAAAAACCTATGCCCCAAGGAAAACATAGTGTCATTCAAGGAGAATTGGTTGCAGTCATCAATTCATCCCTGAAAAACCGAAAAATTGCTAGGGCGTTTCCCGAATTGCGCTGTACTTTTGGTGGTCGCTCCATTGTGCCGGATTTGTCTGTTTTTGCTTGGTCCAATATTCCCAGGGATGATGACGGTAAAATTGCCAACTTTTTTCCCCTTGCACCTAACTGGGCCATTGAAATTCTTTCTCCAGATCAAAGCCAAACTAGGGTAATTAGAAATATTCTCCACTGTTTAAACCATGGTAGCGAAATGGGTTGGTTAATTGATCCTGCTGAGCAAATTATTTTTACCTATATTTCAGGAAAACAGCCGAATATTTTTGACCAAGCGGAGCAAATTTTACCCGTGCCAACCTTTGCTTCCAGTCTACAAATTAATTTTGGCTTAGTTTTTGATTGGCTCTCAGAATAAAATCATCGTCATAGTCTAAACAGCCTGAAAGTATTTAAGAATTCTTAAAATTTTTGTCGGCATATCCTCCAATAATCAACTCTAGATTTTCTGATTTTATGGCAACCTATCGCATTGAACATCACACTGAATATCGCTTTAATCAGCCCGTTTATTTACGTCCTCACCGTTTACGATTGCGACCCCGCAGTAATGGTTGGCAAAATCTGCTGACCTATAATCTAACCATTGATCCCCTCCCTGCCGGTTTAGCGGAAATCACCACCCTCGATGGCAATGGCGAACAAAAAGTATGGTTCACTGACCCCACAGAAAAGCTGGCGATCGCCGTGGAATCCTTTGTGCAAACCACCATGGAAAATCCCTTCAACTTTTTGCTAGAACCGTGGGCATTAAAACTACCATTTGACTATCCCCAATCCCTGGCTCAACAATTGAGGGGTTACTTGGTGCCCTACGAAGGTCGTCTTGATCCGGTGGCCGTGGAACTAGCCCAGGACATTGCCCATGATTGCCAGCGACAACCGATCGCCTTTTTACAAAATTTGACCCAAAAACTCTACGAACATTGTACCTATACAGTGCGGGCTATCGGGGAGCCCTGGGAAGCGGGGGTGACTTGGCGCAGTCGAGAAGGCTCCTGTCGAGATCTAACAGTGCTATTTATGGAAGTCTGTCGCGCCATGGGTTTAGCCGCCCGGTTTGTCAGTGGTTACGAAGTGGGAGATCCGGAGATTAGTCAATGGGAACTCCATGCCTGGGCGGAAGTGTACTTGCCTGGAGCTGGTTGGCGGGGCTATGACCCTACCCATGGTTTGGCGGTTGGCGATCGCCATATTGCGTTGGTGGCCAGTGCCATTCCCGCCTATTGCAGTCCGGTGGGGGGAGAAGTGGCACCGGTGAAAACTTTCCTGGAAACAGGTTTGACGGTGCAATCGGAACTAGAAACGGAGGTAAAAATCACCGCTGTGAATGATATTTAATTTAAATATTAATCCATCGATTAATAATTACTGATTATCCATCATGGCTAAAATAATAGCTTGAAAATGTTGATAGGAGATAATTTCTACATTGTCAAATGGGTTTAATGTCAATAGGTCACTATCTCCCGTCACCAAATAATTTGCATTGCCTGAGACTGCCAAATCCAGCAAGAAATTATCTTTTTTGTCTCGATAACTGTCAAAATGAAGATTCACTTCAACCAATTCAACTTTTTCGTTTAACAGTGCGATTAAATTTTGGATGGCTGTTCCGGAAAAGTACTTTTTGAATTTAGGATGGTGTAATACTTCCATCAGCTCAGTAAACAAAGTGTCACTGAATAAAATGACCACTTGGTTATCAATGATGGCTTGATTTAAACCTTGAAGAGTTTTTCCAATTAGAAAACTGATCCAGATATTCGTATCAATTACAACCCGGATAACTTCATTGTTCATGATAATTAGCTTGCCGGACCGATTCAACTTCTTGTGTAATGTCTTCTAAGGTTAATTCGTCAGTTTTGACAGAATTTAAAAATTTGTTAAATCTGGTGCCAAAAGTATCCTTTTCCAAAAGTTCTAATAATTCAAGTTTTTCTTCAAGATTACATTGGGCAATAACACTTTTAAGCTCAGGAAATTCCAGTGATGACAATGAGTGCATTTCAACTTTTCTCCGAGAGGCGAATTATAACTCCCATTATCACATTTCCAAATAGTGCCCCAAGGAGTTGCTTGAAAAGTCCCCTGGCCCCAAGCCTAGGGGGATAGGTTTAAAGTTCTGCAGGGTTGCCAGAGCTTTGGTAGGAAAATTTAGGATCAGATTAGAGCTTTGCCTACCTGCGCTAACCGTCTGTCAATGGACAAAGGGGCGATCGCCATTCCAGACCGATAAAATGTTAAGTTATATCACATTCAAGCAAAGTTCTTAGGAATTACCCCGTATGGTAGCAACGCCCGTTAAACAGAAATACGATATTAAAGATATTAGCCTCGCTCCCCAAGGT
This sequence comes from Synechocystis sp. FACHB-908, assembly GCF_014698595.1. NCBI lineage: Bacteria > Bacillati > Cyanobacteriota > Cyanophyceae > Synechococcales > Merismopediaceae > Synechocystis > Synechocystis sp. FACHB-908. The sequence continues at coordinate 65,838 of NZ_JACJTH010000039.1, forward strand.
CGTCAGCGCATCGAATGGGCGGCCCGGGAAATGCCCGTGTTAAAACAAATCCGGGAACGCTTTGCCCAGGAAAAACCCTTCGCCGGTATCCGCTTGGTGGCCTGCTGTCACGTTACCACCGAAACCGCTAACTTGGCGATCGCCTTGCATGCTGGTGGCGCTGATTCTTTGCTCATTGCCAGTAACCCCCTGTCCACCCAAGACGACGTGGCCGCCTGTTTGGTAGCCGACTACGGCATTCCCGTTTACGCCATCAAAGGGGAGGATAATGAAACCTATCACCGCCATGTGCAGATTGCGCTGGATCACCGCCCCAACATCATCATTGACGACGGTAGCGACGTGGTAGCCACCCTGGTACAGGAACGGCAACACCAACTCAGTGACATCATTGGCACCACCGAAGAAACCACCACTGGTATTGTGCGTCTGCGGGCCATGTTCAACGATGGGGTACTCACCTTCCCCGCCATGAACGTTAACGATGCGGACACCAAGCATTTTTATGACAACCGCTATGGCACCGGCCAATCCACCCTGGACGGTATCATCCGGGCCACCAATATTCTCCTGGCCGGTAAAACCATTGTGGTGGCTGGCTATGGCTGGTGTGGTAAAGGAGTCGCCATGCGGGCCAAAGGCATGGGGGCTGACGTAATTGTCACCGAAATTAGTCCCGTACCGGCGATTGAAGCCGCCATGGATGGTTTCCGGGTCATGCCCATGGCCGAAGCTGCCCACCAGGGAGACATCTTCATCACCGTCACCGGCAACAAACACGTTATTCGTCCTGAGCATTTTGCCGTTATGAAAGATGGGGCGATTGTTTGTAACTCCGGTCACTTCGACATTGAAATTGACCTCAAATCCCTCAAGGAACAAGCCAAGGAAGTTAAGGAAGTTCGGAACTTCACCGAGCAATACATTCTCCCCAATGGCAAGTCCATTATTGTGATTGGCGAAGGTCGTTTAGTTAACCTGGCCGCCGCCGAAGGTCATCCCAGTGCGGTGATGGATATGAGCTTTGCCAACCAGGCCCTAGCCTGTGAGCATTTGGTCAAAAATAAAGGTCAACTAGAACCTGGCATGCACTCCATTCCGGTGGAAGTGGACCAAGAAATTGCCCGCTTGAAACTCCAAGCCATGGGCATTGCCATTGACAGCTTGACCCCCGAACAGGTGGAATACATCAATTCCTGGGCTTCCGGTACCTAAAACCGTTTACGGATTCATTTTTTACCTAAAACCCCTTCAATCTCCCATATTTCGGGGGATTTTTTTATTTTTAGGCAGGCCATAGACGCAATGCCCATAATTCCCCAGGCTAAGTTTTCAATCCCCCAATGTTAGGATTTGCGGATATCCTCTAGTGGGGGATGGTGATCGGCTGGGCCTCCAAACTAACCAGAAATTACCCGACGCAGGTCCATCACATCACTCATATTTTTAATTTTGGCCATGATGCCCAATAGCTGTTGATAGTCGTGAATATCAATTTTGAGACTAATAATGGCGGGTCGTCCCAAATGGGTTTTAACATCGGCGTTGCGGACGTTAATGTGGTTGTCGCTGAGGCGAGAAAGAATATCCTTCAGCACCCCTACCCGGTCAATGGCTTCAATGACAATGTCCACCGGATAGGTTTGGTGATTATTGGTGTTGGGATTCCAGCGCACCGGAATTAGGCGATCGCCGTCCATTTGTTCGAGGTTATGGCAACCCTGGCGATGGATGGAAATGCCCCGGGCTCCCCTGGTCACTACCCCCATAATGGGTTCCCCCGGTAACGGATGACAACAACCAGCAATGTGATACAGCAAACCCTCAATGCCGGCGATGGGCGAATTATCTTTGCCAGTGGCAGGGGGAGTAGGGGGATGGACTTGGGGGGAACTTGCTAGGGTAACTTCCTGGCTAGACTGGCTATTTTTAACGTTGTTGACATTATTTTCCCGCAGACGGTTGACCACAGAATTGGAGGTAATTTCGCCGTAGCCCAAACCAGCCAACAAATCTTCCACATTTTGGTAGTTACATCGCTCTGCCGTTTTTTGCATCGGTTCTGATTTCAGCAGGGCTTCCAAACCGGTTTTGCCCAATTCTTTCTCTAACAATTCTCGACCCCGGAGAATATTCTCATCCCGGCGGGAACGCTTAAACCATTGACGGATGCGGTGGCGGGCACTGGGGGTAACAACAAAATTGAGCCAATCCAAACTAGGGTGGGAATTCTTTTGGGTGACAATTTCCACAATGTCGCCATTTTTCAGCCTGGTATCCACCCCCAACCATTGGCCATTCACCCGGGCCCCTTTCATATGGTGGCCCACTTCCGTGTGGATGCGGTAAGCAAAATCCACCGGTGTGGCCCCCCGGGCCAGGGAAATCACCTCGCCCTTGGGGGTGAAAACGTAAACGTCATCATCAAAGAGATTTTGTTTAAGGTTTTCCACATATTCCTGGGCATCCTTGAGGTCGCTCTGCCAGTCCAGCAGTTGCCGCAACCAAGTAAATTTTTCGTCGGTGGAGGTGAGGGTTGCATTTTCGGAGCCACCACTTTCCTTGTATTTCCAATGGGCGGCAATACCATACTCCGCCACATGGTGCATTTCCTCGGTGCGAATTTGGATTTCCAGGGGTCGGCTAGTTAGTCCTAAAACTGTGGTGTGGAGGGATTGGTAACGGTTGGGTTTGGGCAAACCGATGTAATCCTTAAAGCGCCCTGGAATGGGTTTAAAGACGTCATGAACCACCGACAGAGCTCGGTAACATTCCCCCTTGCTTTCCACGATGATGCGTAGGGCGGCAATGTCATAAATTTCTTCAAAGGCCTTATCCTGGCTGGTCATTTTGTAATAAATGCCGTAGAGATGTTTGGGGCGCCCTTGGAGTTCAAAATGTTCAATGCCCTCATCCCGCAGGCGGAAGCGCAACATATCCTTGACAGTTTCCAGACGGGATTCTCGATCACCTCTTTTTTCTACTACCAGGGACTGAATTTTGCGATAGGAATCGGGTTCTAGATACTTAAAGGAAAGATCTTCCAATTCCCACTTAAAGCGCCAAATGCCCAAACGGTTGGCTAAAGGCGCAAAAATATCCTTGGTTTCCCTAGCAATGCGCCGTTGTTTTTCTGGACTTAACGCATCTAAGGTCCGCATATTGTGCAGGCGATCGGCTAGCTTGACCACAATCACCCGAATATCCTTGGCCATGGCCAAAAACATACGCCGGAAATTTTCTGCTTGATGCTCTGTTGTACTAGAAAAATTAAATTTAGAGAGTTTAGTTACCCCTTCCACCAAACTGGCCGTTTCTTCCCCAAACAAAGCTTCAATTTGTTCAATGCTAATGTCCGTATCTTCCACCACATCATGCAAAAAACCCGCCGCAATCATTGCCTCATCTCCCCCCAAATCCCGCAGTAGCCCCGCCACCGCCACCGGATGGGCAATGTAGGGTTCCCCGGATTTCCGCCGCTGTTGGGCATGGAGATCGTAGGCAAAACAGAACGCTCGACAAATTAGACAATGGGGCGCCGTTGTTTCGTCCTGGCCCTGTTCTATCTCCCTCTGCCACTGCTGTAAACAATCCTCTAACCACTGGGGCAATTCAATATCGTGAATGTCTTGGGCACAGGTGGTGTGAATGGTGGGGGTGGGCAGAGCGGCGACGGCATTCATAGTTTTGGGGAGGGTGTTAGGGTAGTTTGCACTAACTAGTTATAAAACAGAAAAAACGACCAAAAAAGCCGATAATTGCCAATTAACGGGGGAAAAATAGTATCAGCTATTAGCTTGTCAAAATCCCGTATTTATCTTGTAGCAGACATTTCTGTATCGGTGCAGGTTTTTGGGATTAATGTTAATTAATGTTAATGGTTATTAATGATTTTTGCTCCTTTTACTAGGGACAGGTAAAAGCGATACTCTCCCCAGGAGATTTCCCAGGGAGTTGGACCACACAGGGTCGACAAGTTTGAGTTAATAATCAGCAAGCCTTAACATTATTTTAACCTTGATTCGCCCAACCCCCGTCAAATTCATCGGAGCAATGTCGTCTACGCTACCACTCGATTTACCCGATCGCCTTAGGGAATTTCAGCAATTGTTGGATCAATGTCAGTGCACCATGGCCGATCCTGGGGCTGAGGGGGCGACGGTGGCCAAACAGGTTGACGAACTGGGGGATTTCATTCAGCATCATTTCCTTAGCGTCACAATGGAAGACTGGCCTTGCCAAGGACCGCAACCATGGTCATCCATACAAACGGAATTGCAAAGAACCCTACGCCTGCTCTCGACGGAATTAATCTTCTGGCGATCGGCCCGCTCCCCTCAACGACAGCACCATTATCAACAGCGTCTATTGGGGCACTATCAGCAGTTAGCGGATTTCAGTAAGGCAATGCAACAGTGGGTTGACGGCGCTGATTAAGCTGTTGCTGATTTCCTTGCGCCAACTTTGCTTCTTTGAACTAAATATTTTCTGCTTTTACTTTTAGCGATGATTGACCAATGGGTCTTACTACTGCAAGCCTTAGCGGGCTATGGAGTAATGGGGATAAAAGACCAGCAACCTTAGTTTATTTCAGGGAAGACTGGGCATAGCTAACTAAACCAGCGCCAATGTAGGAACTGTAATTGTCAATGGTGTTTTGGGTAGCAATGCGGTTAGGATTATTGAACAATTCACCCATACCCATGCTCAAGGTTAAAACGGTGACGGCGGCGATGGTGTAGTTGCGGATGGCGGTGGAGGTGTAGTTGGTGGAGGCAAACATGGTGAGGTGTTCCTTTGCTTTCAATAACTACAGCATAGGGAAATCTCCAGGGCATGTCAGTCCCAAAAAACCTGTAAAATCAAGGGTTTCAGCGTTTCCACTTCCCTTCTAAACATGGAAAAAAATAGAATTTCCTCCACCTTAGTCCACTCCTATCCATCCTTTGTCCCATCTTATTCAGCCACCATTGATAAAATTTTCCCCGTTCCCTAGAGCGTATTCACAAGCCTCTAGTGTTGGGGGATGTAGGGGCAGATTGGAGCTTGACCAGCATACTCTCAGGGGCTGAACCGATCGCCATTGTCGGCAATTTCCAGAATCGGTAAACGCACAGCAAAACAGGACCCTTCCCCTTCCTTGCTTTCCACTGTCACTTCTCCCCCATGGATATTGGCACAACGCTGTACGATCGCCAGTCCTAAACCAGTACCCGTTACCCCCTCCACATTGTCCGCTCGGAAAAAGGGATTAAATAATTCCGCCATGGCCTGGGGAGGAATGCCGATGCCCTGGTCCGTGACCCGGAAGATCATGGTTTTACCTTCGGCAATTACATCGAACAAAATGGGGGTGGGAGAAGGAGAATACTTGATCGCATTGCTGAGGAGATTACAAATAATGTGGCGCAATAAATGGGCATCCCAAACTCCCTGTTGCAGATTGCCTTGGGTGTGGAAATGAATCGGCCTTGGTTGGCGCTGGGCATTGTTCACCAAACGCATTAAATCCTGGCAAAAGTAAAGTAAATCCAGGGATTCAAATTGACAACTGAGCTGGCCATTTTCCGTTTTTCCCAGCAGTAATACCTCCGACAATAATTCATCTAGATCCTTAATAGCGGTGCGGATCATGTTGAAATAATTATGTTGTTGCCCTTTACTCAGGCGATCGCCACTTTCTTCCAACAAGCCCGCCGACAAAAGAATGGTATTGAGGGGATTGCGGAAATCATGGGAAAGCATGGAAACAAACTCTGACTTGAGCTTATTGGCTGCCTTCGCCTCGGACAATTCCCTTTCCTGGCGTTTAATGCTGGCACTCAGGATCTGGTTTTCCGCCGCCAATTCCCGCGCGAGGCAATGGCGTTGAATGGCATAATGGAGCGAACGTAGGAGAATATCCAAGCTCACGTCCCGCTTGACCAAATAGTCCTGGGCCCCTTGACGGACCGCTTCTAAGGCCAATTCTTCGTCTTGGTAATGGGTGAGGACAATGATGGGTAAATTTTGAGGATGGCTTTGCAGTTTCGGCAAGGAATTTAGACCTTGGCTGTCCGGTAGGGTTAAGTCCAACAAAATAATGTCAAACTTTTCCCCCTGTGCCAAAACCGTTAAAGCATCCCCCAACCTTTGCACATGGTTGAATGCAAAATTTTCCTTGGGGGAGCCTTTGAGAATTTCCTGCAGGAGGCGAGCTTCAGCCAGGTTGTCTTCAATGAGGAGAATGTGGAGGCGGGGACTAGCAGACATGGCGCAGGACCGGGGGAGGAATAACCGTTTGCTTGGCGTTCCAGGGGACACTCCACTGTATTCTACTTCCACCTTTCGGAGAGCGAAAAGAATTAATTAATCCCCATCCGCAGTAAAAGCGCCAAAGTTTGCCCATGCCATGTATGCCACCATCAACCGTAAACCCCCGTAAACACAATGAATAAGGGCTTTGTCTCCGGTGAAGAATTTGCCCGTTGGTATGCCACAGCCCGACAAATGGCGATCGCCCATGGCATTGAAACAGGGGAATTGAACTGGTTATTGCAGGGATGGACGGATTTAGACCGGTTAACCCTACGGTTGCAGGATTTTGCCCATCGAGAGATTGCTTTGCAAGAAACTTGGGAAAATATTCAACGGGGCTGGCGCAGAAGAGTCGAGGAAAAATATCCAGTGCAATACCTGTTGGGGCAAACCCAGTGGCGTGATTTTGTGATTAAAGTCACTGATGATGTACTAATTCCCCGGCCGGAAACGGAGTTAATAATCGACATAGTGCAACATGAGCATTCTGCCTTATCTCCGTCTAACTGCGCTGACCATTGGGTGGATTTGGGTACGGGGAGTGGAGCCATTGCCCTAGGTTTAGCCGCCACGTTTCCCCAGGCCCTAGTCCATGCCGTGGATTGCAGCGGCTCTGCTTTGGCGATCGCCAGAGAAAATGCCCAGTTGAATCAGTTTGGCGATCGGATTCAATTTCATCAAGGTTATTGGTGGGAACCCCTAGAGCATCTGAAGGGCCAGGTCCAGGGCATGGTGTCTAATCCGCCTTACATTCCCCAACGGGAATTGGCCCAGTTACAACCGGAAGTGATTAAGCACGAACCCCTTTTAGCCCTAGATGGCGGCCCCGATGGCCTGCAAGCAGTGGAGCAACTCATTCGGCGATCGCCAACTTATTTAAAGCCCGGAGGTTTTTGGTTGGTGGAAATCATGACCGGCCAGGCCCCCATGGTTGCTGAACTTTTGAGAGCTAGTGGAGCCTACCAAGATATTCAAATTCACCGGGACCTAGCAAGCATTGAGCGGTTTGTTTCCGCCCGTACCTTGAGTTGAATTGTTGAATTAGGGAGATTTTGTAATTCCCAGGAAAACTAACGTCCCCCCACCGTAATACCATCAACCTTAATGTGGGGTTGCCCGACGGTGACATAGACACTGCCGCTGACGGAACCACAGAATCCCGCCGCTAGTCCCAAATCCTGGGAAGACATGGAAATTTTATTCATAATCTCCGTGGCCGTGCCAATTAACGTTGCGCCCTTGAGGGGTTTAGTCAACTTGCCGTTTTCCACCAGGTAAGCTTCAGAAACCGCAAAGTTAAATTCCCCTGTGGCTCCCACGCTACCGCCCCCCATTTGCTTGCAGTAAATGCCCTTTTCGACGGAATTAAAAATGTCATCCACTGAATAATTACCGGGGGCAATGTAGGTGTTACGCATGCGGGAAGCGGCCGCATAGGCATAGCTTTGGCGGCGACCACTGCCGGTGCGGGGATGGCCAGTGCGAATAGAACCGGTGCGATCGGCGATGAAATTTTTCAAAATGCCATTTTCGATCAGCAAAGTGCGCTGGGTGGGCATGCCTTCATCGTCCATATCAATGGTGCCAAAGGCGTTATCTGTCAGCCCTTCATCCCAAGCAGTGAGGTTTTCATGGGCAATTTTTTCCCCTTTTTTATCGAGGAAAGGAGTAGTTTTATGTTCAATTTGGGTGGTTTCCAACAAATGACCACAGGCCTCGTGGAAAATAACCCCTCCGAATTGGTTGGCCATAATGATGGGATAATTGCCCGATTCCACGTAGTCAGCGTAGAGCATTTTCCCGGCGGATTCTGCGACTTCCTGGGCAGAGGTTTCTGCGTCCCAAGTGCGTAGATAGTCGGGATTACTGGTGTCCCCAGAACGCTTACCGATGGAAGTGCGGTGTTCGCCATCAGCACAAAAAAGGGAAAATCCTACGGATTGGGTCAGGCGGATGTCCCGGGCAAAGGTGCCGTCACTAGCGGCTACCAGAACCTCCTGCCAATCGCGAAAATAGGCGGCCCGTCGGGATTGGGCATGGCTAGCATAGTGGTCTAATTTTTGGTTAGCTCCCAGCAAAATATCGCTCATTTCCTGCATGGGGCTACAACGGTGTAACCATTGATCCTTTTCCTTGGCTCCGGCATAGTCCCGCAACATTTCCAAGTTCAGTTCAGGTACAAAGGATTGGCCCGCCGGTAAGGTTAAGCCCAAAATTGACAAACCCTTTTCCAGCGCAGTGCGGAGACCATTGAAAGAAATATCGTTGGTGCTAACGTAGCAGTCGCCTTTGCCTTTATAAACCCTGACACCGCAACCACTGGAGAGTCGGGGGGTGAGGCTGGTAATGGCATCGTCTTCCGCTAGGCAACTGACGTAATTGACCTTTTCGAGGAAAAACTCAACAAAATCCGCTCCGGCGGCCCTGCCCAAACCCAGCAATGTGGATAGAGATTCCCGCCATCTACCATCGAGGCGATCGCCAGGGGTGGTGTAGTTGAGGCTGGGTAAATCCTGGGAGAGGAGCAGAGTAGGAGGCATAGTAATTTTTCTCAGGAATGAGTGAAATATTTCTTAATGTATTCTAACCAACTCAGTGTAAGGTTTGACTCTAGCCGAGAAGACAGTAGATATTAATTTGTAAAGTTTTTTTACTATCTTTAAGATGATCAGTAAAAATAAGTTAAAATTACTTCCAGTAAATTGGAGACCAAAGTCGATAAACATAGAATAGTTATAATACTTAGTTCATATAGGGGGGACGAAAAAATCTCGTAAACGCAGTTTTCTAAGTAACAAAGTTTTTAGAACTCTACTTTTTACCTTAGAATCACTGTACGAAAAGGTCTCAAAATTCTACACTGATGTCCGACTATGAACCAGTGATTAATTTTTTATCTAAAATACAACAAGAAATCAAAGAAAGTCTTAAAAAAGTAAAGATCACGAAGTTTATTCTCAAAAAAGGACTCGAGCTGATGTAGATGTGACCAATAATTTGACTTCAGACCAGGTAATTTTACACAAATCAAGCAAAAATATGGAAATCAAAAAAATCGAAGAAAGACTTAACGCTTGTATTGAGAAGATTGAGCTAGATAGCAACAAGAAACAAATATTACTTAAGGAGATTTATAATTTAATTACGGAAATTGAAAACGATAATAGACTATCCATTTTGTATGAATATGAAAAACATTATCTTGAACTTTTACAGCAACATAAAGACGAAATAAAATTTGCTAATTCTATTCAAGAAGATTTACGACGTGAGCGTTCGCAGTTTTTCACCTATGGACTACGAGAAGTTTGTGAAACTCTAAAAAATTCTGGAGTTGATGCCGACATTGCATCAGCTTGGATTCAAGAGTTAGTTAAAAGCTATACGAAAAGCCTTGATGTTAGTTCTGAATTAGCAGCCAATCAAGTAATTGATACAATTGGAATCTTAAAAAGTGAGGCTAAAAAAGAACTAAAAAAATCAACTCAAGCAAAAGCACCAGATAATCTTAACGATGAATAATCATATTCAGGAAGATTATCAAATCATTTTAAGCTCACTTAGAGCTATGCGGAAAAATCTTCTTGATGATTTTTTGAATGAAGAGCCTACTATTTACTTACCGAGCTTTAGATATAGGGAAGATAAACAGTTAATTTCCCTTTCAATTGAAAAGTATTTCATCGTTTGGCTCAACTCATATTGGCATTTGCTGAAAGAAAATAGGTATTTTTCTGATGAAAATTATTATTTGAATCCATCCATCTATGTAAAAATTTTCTTGCTACTTGTAGATGCGTATAGCTTGCCAAATATCAACAATAATCAATCTTCATTAGTCTTGGAAATATTAGATATAAAGATGAATGCCTTGGATGAAATATTAAAAATTGGAGATAAATCGAAACAAACTTACAATCGATTGCAATTACAATGTGAAAAAGACAAAATCCTTTTTGAAAAGGAAATTAACAAACTGAGAGGTTAAAATGGGTATTACATCAAAAATATTTGGAATGTTTGACAAACTTGATGATATCATTTACGCGCCAGTTAAACTTGCAACGGATTGGGCCAGTGAGCCTCTACGTAGATGGGAATATCAAAGAGAAATTGGCAAAATAAACATTGACGCAGAAAACAAACAAAAGGAAAAAGAGTATAATCTCAATCTTGAGTTAAAAAGGCAAGAAGCAGATATCGACTTACAAATAAAGAAAGAAACTGAAATTGTAAGAATAATAGCTGAAATTGAGGAATGCAGAAAAGATTCTGAATTTGAAAGAATGAAAGCCGTATCTGAAGCGATGATGCGACTACAACGGGAGCTAACTCAGTTAAATGTTGATGCAATTAATATGATTGGGAGCATCCAGCTTGGTCTACGAAAACAAGCTCAAGACTTAGTATATGAAAGAACTATAAAATATAAAGAATTACAGGATGCAGCCATGCAGGAGGCTATGAAGGATTTAATGCGTATTGAAAAAGAATTTGGAGATAATGAATTATCAAAAAAAATCTTAATTAATGCAGTTGATCAACGCCTAGCAAACATAATCAATACAGCACATAATTTTTTGCTAGAACTTAATTCTGATATTAAATTACTTAATCAAAATATTGACATTTTAACAAGCAGTGGACAGAAATTCATAGAAAGACACTTATCCCAGTTCCATTCTTTGGGTTTTTCTAAAGAGGAAATAAAAAAACTCCGAAGCTCAAATACAGAGGTAAGCAACTAGATTATAAACACGAAGCCCTATAGCAAGTCACGATATTTCGTCATAAGTTGCTCAATGCGAGAACAATGGCTAGGTTTAATGTCAAAGATATTGAGTTTTCCTAAGCCAATTTTTCTAATAAATCTCTGCGGTGCATGAATTCCAACCCGATTTTGCAGTAGATAGCAAGTTTCAGTCATAACACACCAAGTTGTTATAAACTGCTCGTCTTGTAGGGAATAAAACAGATTCACTGCCGGAATATGAAACTCATCATTTTTATTAGCTAGGGCAAGCCAAAAGCCAGTATCAACAATGATCATATTTTTTTTCTAATTCGTGATGCAAATAAGCTTTATATTTCCTAGAAAGATTCAGATTCTGCATCCATGCAACCAATAAAATCTGACCAGTCTGTGGAAGAGACCGGCAAATTTGCAACATGATCTTTTTTAAGACTCTTGACTAAGTCAAAAACAATTTCTTGGGCTTCAGGCGGAAGTTCTGCAATATCTTGCTGAATGGTGTCGAGATTCATTGGCTAAACCCTGAATTCTGCTCAAAAAGCCTGCCGTAACAATAAGACCAGATTTATTTTCTTCCCACATATTCTAGCTATTCCTTTGGGACGCTGGGGCTGGGGTGTGGGATTCGATTTCGGGGCTAGGCTCGGGGTTGGTGGATTTGGGTGCCAAAAGCCTTCCACTGATAGTTTTGACCACAATGTATAAAACTGGCACTACAAATAGGCTGAGGAAAGTGGCCACCAACATCCCGCCAAATACCGCTGTACCCAATGCTTGCCGACTACCGGCCCCCGCACCAGTGGCGATCGCCAAGGGAAAAATACCAAATAGAGTGGAAAGGGCGGTCATTAAAATGGGGCGGAGACGATCCTTTGATGCTTCCAGGGCAGCTTTAGCAATGGGATAACCCTCCGCCCGTAACTGGTTAGCAAACTCCACAATTAAAATGGCGTTTTTACTGGAAAGACCAATCAACATCACCAAACCAATTTGGCAGTACACGTCATTGGGGAAACCCCGTAAACTTTGGGCCGTTAAAGCTCCCAAAATAGCCAGGGGGACGCTGAGCAGAATAATCACCGGGTCAATGTAGTTTTCATACTGAGCCGCCAGTACCAAAAATACAAACAGCAAACCTAAGCCAAAAATTAGGGGAGCCTGGCCCTGGGAACCCATTTCCTCCAAAGAAATACCCGACCATTGGAAATCAAACCCCGGTGGCATGACCTGTCGGGCGATCGCCGCCATGGCATTCATGGCTTGCCCCGTACTCACCCCAAAGTTAGCTGACCCCGTAATGGCGATCGAGCGGAAGAGATTGTAATGGGTAATAATTGGTGCCCCCACCCCCTGGGTCACAGTGACCAAATTAGCCATGGGAATCATGGTGCCGGACTCACTGCGAACATAAAGGCTATTAATATCCTCCGGGCTACTGCGGAACTGCTCATCGGCCTGGAGGTAAACCCGATAGGTGCGGCCCTGCAGAACAAAGTCGTTCACATAGCTCGAACCCAACGCCGTTTCCATGGTTTGGAAAATTTGGTCCACCGGCACCCCCAAGCTTTTAGCCTTGTTGCGGTTGACATTGACAATTAACTGGGGATTATTAGCTTGGAAAGTACTAAATACCCTGGTTAAAGCCGGATTTTGGTTGGCCGCCCCCAGGATTTCCCCCATCGTGCCCACCATGGTGTCCAGTTCACTATTCACCCGTAAATCCTGTAACTGGAAATCAAACCCACCAAATTGCCCCAAACCCCTTATAGGAGGTGGGTTAATGGGAATGATATTGGCTTCGGGAATTTGGGAAAATTTACCAAACATCTGACCGATGATGGCCTGCACCGATTGATTAGGAGCAGTCCGTTCCCCCCAAGGTTTGAGCCGGGTAAAAATAATCCCTTGGTTGGGGCTATTACCACTAAAACTAAATCCTCCCACTGCAAAGGTCGCCGTCACTTCTGGCACCGCTAGCAATTCCTTTTCCACCTGGGCCATTACCCTACTGGTGTATTGCAGGGAAACCCCCTGGGGAGCTTGGATAATGGTGATGAAATAACCCTGGTCTTCCTCCGGTAAAAAGGCAGTGGGCACAGTGACGTACAACCAAGCGGTGGCCCCAAGTAACAGAACAAATACGCCAATTACCCATGCCCGCAGATTGACTAATTTGCCCAACACATTGCCATAACCGTTTTTGATAATGTCTAGTACCCGGTTAAACCAGTTGAAAAATCCGGCAATAAAGGCCGGTGGTTCTTGGCCTTCCCGCAGTAACAGGGCGCAGAGGGAAGGGGTCAGCGTCAAGGCCAGGAAAGTAGATAGAAGAATGGAAAAAGCAATGGTAAGGGCAAATTGTTGATATAAAGCCCCCGTCGTTCCAGGAAAAAAGGCCACTGGAATAAACACTGCCATCAATACCAAAGAAGTGGCAATGACCGCCCCCGTCAGTTCCCCCATGGCCTCCTGGGCCGCTTCTTGGGGATCTTCGTGTTTAACTTTGATAAAACGGCTAATTTGCTCCACCACAATGATGGCATCGTCCACCACCAACCCTGTTGCCAGAGTTAAACCGAACAGGGTCAAACTGTTAATGGAAAAGTTAAAGACTTTGACAAAGGCAAAAGTACCAATTAAAGCCAGGGGAATGGTTAAAGCGGGAATTAAGGCCGATCGCCAGTCTTGCAGAAAGACCAAAATTACCAGGATTACCAGAACGACGGCAATGAGCAGGGTTTCCACCACCTCCGAGAGGGACTCCTGCACAAATTCCGTGGTATCAAAGGCAACGCTGTATTCAATACCTTCGGGAAAGTTTTGAGCCAAACGGGCCATTTCGTCTTTCACCAAACGGGCTACTTCCAACGCATTACTATCCAGCAATTGGTAAATACCTAGCCCCACCGCTTCGTCGCCCCGAAAGCGTAAAAAACTATTGTAGTTTTGGGCCCCCAATTCCACCCGACCGATATCTTTGAATCTAACCACAGAGCCGCTGGCCCCGGATTTAACAATTAAGTCCTCAAAATCTTTTACTTCTACTAATTGACTACTGGCGAGCAAGTCCAATTGATATTCTTGACCTGGGGGTGCTGGTTCTGCTCCAATCTGTCCAGCCCCCACCTGTAAATTCTGTTCCTGCAAAGCTCGACTCAGGTCCGCCATGGTCAACTGCTGGGCCGCTAATTTCATTGGATCTACCCAGAGGCGCATGGCATAGAGCCTTTCCCCAAAAATCCGTACATCCCCCACTCCTTCCAGCCGACGGATGGGATCCACCAGATAGCGATCGGCGTAGTTGCTCAAAAAAACGTTGTCGTACTCGCCATCGGGGCTAGTGATGCCGATGCCCAACAGTAGGGCGTTGGATTCTTTATTAACCCTGATCCCCGTTCTTCTCACTGCTTCCGGCAGTTGCGGTTCTGCCAGAGCCACGCGGTTTTGCACATCGACGGCGGCAATGTCCTTATTCTGGCTCCGGTCAAAGGTGACGGTGATGCTACTGGTGCCATCGTTACTGCTGGTAGAGGAAATGTACCTCATCCCCTGCACCCCGTTGATCTGCCGCTCCAAAATGTCGGTGACGGCCCTTTCCACCACTTCCGCATTGGCCCCGCTGTAGTTGGAACTAACCTGAATGGTGGTTGGGGCTACTTCCGGAAATTGGGCGATCGGTAAGCTAAAAATGCTAATCGTCCCCACCAGCAAAATGATGATGGCGCAAACGCTGGAGAAAACAGGGCGCTTAATGAAAAAATCAACGAACATGGCGGGGAAAAAGGCGATTGGTTGGCACAGACTGGCTCAATCTCCAGCCGACTCTGCCACATTGTTACATATCTTTAACAATTGCCTAACCCCACCTTGGGCTGATCTTCAGTCCCCCAGGATTACAGTTTTACTTATTAGCCTAGGGTTGCCTTAATAACTTCGTCGGTGACAGCATCACTGATAGTTACTTGCCCGATCGCCGTGGGGAGAATGAAACGAACCTTGCCCGCTTTGACTTTTTTGTCGTGTAGTAAACTCGCTAGCAAGTTCTCCACCGCCAGGGTTGGGGGCATCTCCGTGGGTAATTTAGTTTTAAGCAATAATTGCCGTTGGCGATCGCCGAGGGATTGGTCACAAAGTCCTAGGTAATGGGCAATTTTGGCCGCCGCTTCCATGCCAATGGCCACTGCTTCCCCGTGGTTAATCACTCCATAGCCCGTTAGACTTTCCACCCCATGGCCGACAGTATGACCGTAGTTGAGGATGGCCCGTAATCCCGCTTCCTTTTCGTCTTGGCTGACCACATCCACTTTAGCTTGGCAGGAACGTTGGATGATTTTGGTTAATAATTCGTCCGGCAGGCGATCGATGCTAGACAAATCTTCCGCTTCTTCTAGGGCTGTGAATAATTCTGAATCCCAAATCACTCCGTATTTAATTACCTCCGCCATCCCTGCCCGAAATTCCCGTTCCGGTAGGGTTTTTAACACAACGGGGTCAATATACACCAAGCGCGGCTGGTAAAAAGCACCAATTAAATTTTTGCCCTGGGGATGGTTCACCCCCGTTTTGCCGCCAATGGAAGCATCCACCATGGCTAGCAAGGAAGTGGGTACCTGAACAAAATTAATGCCCCGGAGCCAAGTGGCCGCCCCAAACCCCGTCATATCACCGATGACACCTCCCCCCAGGGACAGCAGGGTGGAATTCCGCTCCAAATTGGCCTGGAAAGCGACATCGTAAAGCTCATTAATGGAAGCCAGGGTTTTATGGGTTTCCCCAGCGGGAATTAAATGCTGAAAAACTTCATAGCCAGCCCTTTGTAAGGCTTGGATCACTACTTCGCCGTAGTAGTCATAAATTTCCGGATTGGACACCACCATAATTTTTTTGCCCAAACCAAGGGGAGCTAAATGGTCGGCAATTGCCGCTAATCCTCCCGGCACAATCTGTACTTGATAGGGGGACTGGGGCAGGGGAACGGGGATAGTGGTGGCCATAAGTTGCTGGTTCAATCGGTGGCGCTGGATCGTACAATAGCAAACAATTACAACGTTTTTATCAAAGCGAGGAACAAAATTATGGCCGCTGGTGTAGGCATTTTTATTGGTTATATTGCTGTTTTTACCGGGGTCACCCTTGGTCTGCTTTACGGTCTGCGGTTTGTCAAGCTGATCTAACCCATCTTCAGGTTAACTGAGAACTGGTCTGGGTTGGGTTGCCAGGCTTTTCCCCAGGGCTGACCGAATTCTGCTTCAAACCATTGCCGGAATTTGGCACCTTAACCAGTTCTTGGGGGCAAAAACTAGTCAATTAGCAACGTTAATCAAGCACTAACTAATCCCTAAGGCTGAACTTTTACTTTAAAAACTTTAAAAAAATCCATTAAGCAAAATATTTAGGCACCATTATGTTTCCCACCATCCGTCCCCGTCGCCTGCGCCAAACTGATGTTCTTCGCCGCATGGTCAGGGAAAATACCCTCACCGTCAATGATTTGATCTATCCCTTGTTTGCCGTTCCTGGTAATGCCATTGCCAAGGAAGTAGTTTCCATGCCTGGAGTGTACCAACTGTCGGTGGATAAAATTGTTGACGAAGCTAAAGAAGTACGGGATTTAGGCATTCCGGCCATTATTCTGTTTGGTATTCCCGAAGATAAGGATACCGATGCCACGGGAGCTTGGCATGATTGCGGCATTGTCCAAAAGGCGACGGAAGCGGTGAAAAAAGCGGTGCCAGATTTGGTGGTAATTGTCGATACCTGTTTGTGTGAATATACCAACCATGGCCACTGTGGCTATCTGGAAACGGGGGATTTGACCGGCCGGGTATTGAACGACCCCACCTTGGAATTGTTGAAAAAAACCGCTGTTTCCCAAGCTAATGCTGGGGCAGATGTCATTGCTCCCTCGGGGATGATGGATGGTTTTGTCCAGGCGATTCGGGAAGCCTTGGATGACCATGATTTCCAAAATATTCCCATTCTGTCCTACGCGGCTAAGTATGCTTCGGCCTATTACGGCCCCTTCCGGGATGCGGCGGATTCCTCTCCCCAATTCGGCGATCGCCGGACCTACCAAATGGATCCAGGCAATAGTCGGGAAGCGTTGAAAGAAGTGGAGTTGGATTTGCTAGAGGGGGCGGATATGGTGATGGTCAAACCGGCTTTGTCCTATATGGATATTATTTGGCGCATTAAGGAAATGACCAATTTACCAGTGGCGGCCTATAACGTGTCTGGGGAGTATTCCATGGTGAAGGCGGCCGCCCTAAACGGTTGGATTGACGAACAAAAAGTTACCCTGGAAACCCTCACCAGCTTTAAACGGGCCGGGGCAGATTTGATTTTGACCTACCATGCTAAGGATGCGGCCCGCTGGCTACAGGACTAGGGCCATAATCTCGGCAATAGATTGGTCCGAATTTCAGAGAGCTTGGCTATGGATGGGGCGGACGAGGAAAAAGGAAAGCGATGCTTGAAGCACCTTTGTTAAGTATTTGTATTCCTGCCTATAACCGCCCTAACTGGCTCCAGCGGGGTTTGGAGTCTATCGCCGTGGGTGAAGGGAGTGATATAGAAATAGTAATTACCGATGATTCCGACACTGATCAGGGCCAGGCGATCGCCAGTGAGGTGTTAAAAAATTGGTCGGGATCTTGGTGCTATGAACACCATCAACAACCGTTGGGCATGGCCCAGAACTGGAACCGGGCTATTCAATGGGCAACGGGGCAATATGTGATGGTTCTCCACGACGATGACTTTTTTTTGCCCCAGGGATTAGGTCTGCTGGTCAATAAGTTGCGGCAGTTGGGGAGCTCATCCCCAGTTTTATTATTTGGAGTCCGGGTGGTGGATGCCCAAGAACGGGTCGTGAAACGGCAAGGGTTTAGACAAGATAAACTTTTGCCCCCCCACGATGCATTAATACGGCTTTTTTCAGATTCTTCGTTTGTCCGTTTCCCGGCCATGGTAATTAGACGGGACTTATTCACGGAGGTGGGTTATTTCAATCCGGACTGGCGGGAACCCTGTGATCTGGAAATGTGGATGCGGCTGTTTGCCCGGTATGGAGTGTATTGCTGTCGGGAAGCCACGGTGGCCTATCGGGTACATGGCCAAGCACTCACCATGGGGTCATTTCATGGAGAAACGGTGAATATTTTGCTGAGGTTGTTTGGGGAATTGGAGAAGTTAAATATTTTGACGACAAGGGATATCGAGTTTTGCAAAGGATTATTCTTTCATCAATATATTTTGGCGGGGGCGTGGCGACAATTGCGGCGGCGGCGCTGGCGGGAGTTTAAACAGGTGATGGGATTGTTTGATTTACCGGAGTTGAAGTCGTTGTCCTGTCCAGTTAAATGGCGATTTTTGAGAGGGTTGTTTTCTTTGACGTAGTACCAATTTTTCAATGGGAGTAAATGACTTTTTCAATTGTTAAGGTAGCCAGTCGGGATCGAGGATTTGTTCTAGGATATAGGGACAAGCCAATGGAAATATTTCAGGGGACAATTTTGATTTGCGAATGGCACTTTTGCGGGCTTTTTGATAATCCTTCTCCAGAATTGTCGTGAGATGATTAAAGAGGACTTTGGACTCTAGCAGTAGATCTAGTTCTAAGCGAAAGTTATCAATTTCTTTTTCCCAACCTTTCCCTGACCATTCTTTTTCAGAGTGCCAATATTGATAAAGTAGTAAATGAATCAGTAGTCGGAGTAAATAACTTTCGACTTTGTGGCGTTGTTCCCGTCCCAATGCTTCTATTTCCTCAGTTAAATTGTCCCAGTCAAGCTGTTCGATGTCATGGTTTTTAAGTTGGTTAAGGGTAGTATCTAACCAAGCGACATAATCGTCTTCATAAAGGCTTGGGACAGAAGGGTTAGAAATCATCGTTTTTAGGAAATTAGTTATTGGTTGTTGTTACAGCATTTGGGCTGAATTTGGGTGATTCCAGTTAAGTTGGTTTTGTTATATGGTGATGCCTAGCCTTAGTCTTAGTTTAGTGTAGCTTTTTTACCGAAAACCCCCCATCAGTAGGTCTATTTCCATTCTGGGCTGGGTAGGAACGGGCTAGGGCAACCAAGTTTTGCCGAGTTTGTCGATCGCCGAGGGTAAAAGCTGAGGCAGATGGAAATTCATTATTTTGAGACGGTGGACTACCAAGCTTTAGGGCGGAATTTAGCATCATTTAAAATCATCAGATCGTCGCCAGATTGGGCAATAACAAAGAGTCCTTTACGGTAGGCGTAACTGGCAATCTGGTTGGGCACTACCATGGCGGCGACGGCTCCTAGTATTTTGAGAGGTTGATAGCGGGGTAGGAGTCGTTTAAATTTACTCATTCGTTCTAGGTGTTCATCTACATCTTCCTTGTCTAGTTTACTTTTCACTTCGATGGCGATCGCCTCATTGCCATTAACTACTAACAGATCAATTTCTAGCCCTTGACCATTTTTTTGAACGGATAGGTCGGTGGAAATTTCATGAACGTCAATGCCCCGTTCCCGGAACAGTCTAACGGCGGCAGGTCGCACTTGGTATTCGACAAACTCTCCCAAGCGGTTACCAAGTTGGCCAAGTAGGCGTTGGCTTTGTTCTTTTAAGAGTCGTTCAGTTTCTTGGAAACGACGATCCGCTTCTTGGGACTGTTCTTTGAGGAGGCGTTCGGTTTCTTTTTGGGCCTGGGCAAGTTCGCCGAGGAGTTGCCAGACTTCTTGGGGGGTGGTGGCCATGAGACGGGAAACGAGAGAGCAGTTCTATCTTAATCTTGGGACAGGGAGAGTTAATTGGAGCTAGGGTAGCCAGGTTTTACTGAGTTTGCTGATCGCCAATGCTAAAAGGTCTAGGTTTTAAGTTTTTTTGATCAGGCTACATTGGAGCTAATGTCATCAGGAAGAAAGGATAAAACATCTAAATACCACCACCATTGATGGGGGGAAATCTCATGCTCATTTCGATAGTTAGATAAATCAATAAAGCGAGAAATTTTTTGATAAGTAGTTGCCATGTTAATTAACATTTTTTATCTGCTTCTCGTAATTTTCTTTTTTCTCGTAGGCTAAATATGTTAACAATTTCTCCAATTTGATCCCGAATATTTAATAGCTCTAGGTGTTCAGCACCACTGACGTTAGGATAGTCCAGACTAGCGATGTAAATTCCAATAGCTCATTCATGATAATAGTTCTCCTAATTTGCCTAGGTCAGCAAAGACCGGATTGCTAAAATAATCGGACGGATTACTAGGAGGGAATGCGGTTTCTATTATTCTCTCTGATGTTAACATCAGGAGCCATAATCGATGTAGTTCTATGTTTAATTATGGGCCAGACAAGGTTAATTGGGGCTAGGGTAGCCAAGTTTTGCCGATTTCTTTGATTAAGCTTTTGATGCGGTGGAGATAGAATAGGGATTTGTAGTAGGGGGTATCACAAAGTTAGTTTTTGATCGAGAAGTAAAAAAATCACTTTTAATGAGGACAATAAACAACGCTTATGTAGATATATAATTATGCCCTTAATACCAAATAACTCGATATAACCCTTCATTTCTGTTTTCCAGTAAAATTGAGATGTAGGAGTAAATAGCTCTTGAAAACGGTTAAACTGGCTGGACTTTTTTGACAAGCCATTATAATGGTATTCGCATAACGCCACTATATCATTACATAAAAAAAGTTTATAGCCTTCTTTTTTGATTCGATTAGTGTAAACAAAATCTCCAAAATGATGAGGAAATCGTTTTGCATCAGGAAAGCCAACTTTATCAACAATATTACGAGGAATTGCCAGCAAATTACCATTTAAAGCGTCGCAATCAGTCATGCTATTAAAAGTATGGAAAATTTTCACGACTTGTAATTTATTATTATTTGTAAGGATTCCGCCATAGCTTGGTTCTTTGCTTTTTGGATCAAGGCATTGAACGCCAATAACTGAATTAGGATTTTCGTCGATTTTTTTTAGTAATTTAGAAATAGTTCCCATTTGAGGATAACAATCATCATTGAGCAAGATAAATAATTCACCACCCTGTTCGTAGGCGTATTTCATTCCCATCTTGACTGCTCCTGTCCACCATAAATTACCATCTCCTTCTAAAACAATTACCTGTGGAAACTGAGCGTTAACAGCTTCTCTTGTGCCATCGGTTGAGTCGTCATCAACAACAACAATCCTATACTGATCTAAATCCTCGTTAAGCTTTAGAGTTGTCAAGCATTGTAATGTAACTTCTCGACGATTATGAACTGGAATGATAATATAAATAGACTTAGTATTTTGCATGAAAAACATGAATTAATAATATTCTTTGTCTTCAATTGAGAAGTTTACGCTAGGTATCTTGGGAATCTACTAATTCTTTGTATTAAGATAAATGTGGAAATTCAATTAGTTTTTCTGAATTACAAGTCTATGAAATCTGTAAGCGACAATCGAGGAAAAATTTCTAGCTTTCCACCTTCTGTCGCATTGTAAATTGCTCGATTATTGTGTTCAAAATGAAACTTAGCCATAGTATATCCTACTTCACTTCCTAAGAGGTCTGGCAAGTGCCACTGAACACCATTTGCAAAATATTTAGGGTCAAAATGATTGGGGTCTTCTTGCTCCGTAGTGACTTGTTCATTAGGTAAACCTGTCATTCTAAATGAGTGATCGCATCCAATAAGAGCAACTTTTGAAAATCCAAAATAAAATGCCAACTGCATAGCGACAAAGGTTACAGTTGATCCATGAAATAAGCTGATTGAACAATCTTGAGCAAATTTAATTTGTTCTGTTGAGTGAAGGAAAATAATGTTTTCTCTAGGTTTAATCAGGGATGTGTGCTTACTGTTGATGAAAAGGGGGATTGTGGTGTTGTTATAAAAACTTGCATTTTGCTCGATTACCAAGGGGTTTACCGCAACAATACAAGATGGGCGAAAATCAGATTTATCAAAAAGTAAGTTGATTTTGTTTAGACCAAAAGTATAAATATTTTTAAGCAATGAAAAATCTGTTTGTAACAAGCTGGGGCCATTACAAACAATGACAGCTTTTTGACCTACATATTGATTTTCATACTGCTTAAGTCTGTGGCGTGATCGCCATGATTCAGGAGTCAGATCCCATTTAAGTCTGCGCCAAATTTCTGCTAAACCATACCGATAAGGATTAGCGTCTGGCAAACGCTCTACGGTTGTGTTTTTCGTCATGGAATTGAGCTCGGAAACAAGTTACTCGGTGCTGAGGCGTGCGATCGCCCCGCCGTCAATAGTTATAGTTTGCCCAGTCATGAAGCTAGATTGCTCATTGTCCGCTAAAAAGGCGATCGCCTGAGCGATTTCAGACGGTTGCCCGACACGACCCATCACAGTTTTAGACCCTAATTCTTGGAGTTGATGCTGGGGGGATTGTTCCACCAAATGACCACGACTCAAACCCTCCCTCAGCATGGGGGTATTTACGGCCCCCGGTAATAGGGCATTAACTCGAATCTGATCAGCGGCCCATTCGATCGCCATGGCTCGGGTCAAGGCAATTAACCCACCTTTAGAGGCGGCATAGGAAGCAATATTGGCGGAGGTCGCCAGCGCATGAACTGAACTAATGTTAACGATACTCCCGTGGGTTTGTTGGAGATATGGGTGAGACATTTTTGCCAAAAGAAACGCGGCCCGGAGATTAACCGCCATTACTTGATCCCAATCGTCTAGGGAGGTTTCGAGAATTGGCTGACAAATTTGCAGGGCGACATTATTAATCAAACTATGGAGATTTTGGGTTTCCCCGACCAAATTGTCAAAGGCAGCCGCAAGGGCTTTAGGATCGCCGCAATCAGCTTGTTGATAGTGGTCAATATAAGGGCATTTTGGGTCAGCTTGACGATCAATTCCCGTCACGAGCCAACCTTGTTGGGCAAAAAGTTCGGCTGTCGCCTGACCGATCCCCCCAGCAATACCGGTGATAAGAACAACTGGTTTCATGGTTAGTCTCCCGATGTTGCTCGTTGTAAGTCCCGCACCAAATTATCAATGGCCAACTGATTCACCTTGAGAACTGCCTCTCGGGTATTAGAACCATTATGAGATCCCAGAATTACCTGGGGCAGTTGGGTTAAGGGACTGTCGGCCGCCAAGGGTTCTTGCTCAAACACGTCTAGGGCTGCCTTAGCGACTTTTCCAGTTTGCAATGTTTCTATGAGTGCTGCTTGATCCACTAATCCTCCCCTGGCAACGTTAATGAGCCAAACGCCGGGTTTCATCTGGTCAAAGGTATCTGCATTCAGGAGGTGAAAGTTATCTGGGGTAAGATTACAGGCTAAAAACAAACAATCCGCCTGTTGTAATACATCTTGCAGCGGTACAGGATGCAATCCAGTTTGCTCACAGAAGTCGGCGCTAATGGGATGTGGGTCATAGCCTAACAATTTCAGCCCCATACTTTGTAAACGAACGGCGATCGCCTGACCAATACTGCCTACCCCGATAATGCCGGCTGTTTTACCCCGGAGGGAGTGGCCGCGAATCTTCAACCATTCCCCTTGCCGAACGGCTTGATCAATGCAGTGCAATTCCCTTGCCAAGAGAATTAGGTAACCGATCGCCACGTCGGCCACTTCATCACCAAAGACATTGGGGGTATTGGATGTCAAAATTCCCAACTGTTTTGCGGCGGCTAAATCGATAGCATCAACGCCAATGCCCCATTTGGCCAGTGCTTTTAGTTTGCCTTGTTTGCCGATAGTTAACACTCTTGCGGTAAAGGGATCATCCCCGGCGATTACCCCATCAAAATCGGCAATTTGTTCACAGAGTTCAGCTTCGGATAACTGTTGGGTAATGGTTGGGGCAACCACGTCTAACTGTTCTTGCTCGAATCGGGTTTGACAATGCTCTAGGGTATGGAGCATGGGGGGACAGGTTACTAAAACTTTCCATTTCATGATTTTTCTTGTTGGTAAAAATACATCATTTCGGCAATGCGGAAGTCCACTTCTTCATCAATATCCCAGGCTTCATCCCGGTCAATTTCAAACAGAATGGGATGATTGCCAATGCGGTTTTGTCGTTGGGTAAAGACGTCTTTGGTAAATAAATAAAGGTTGGAATTTTCTTCGTAAATTGGGGGTAAGTCTTGGGTTCTTAGCAAAATGTCGGGGTCATGGTTAACGGCATTACCATTGGCGTCGTAGAGGCGAGTTTGCAGACGGGTAACGCCAAATAAACTGTCATATTGGGGAGAATTCAATAATTGCTGAATGGCTTGGCTGATGGTGCTGGATTTCAGCAAAGGATTGGTGCTGTGGGTTTGTAGATATAAATCGGCGTCAATCTGTGCAAGGGTGTTAGCCAAAACCGCATTCATGGAGGTCATGCCTGAGCGTAGAGGTTCAGGACGCACTAAGCACTGCACTTTGGGAAACTGTTGGGGGGCATCGTCGAGGATAAAGGGGCTGTCAGTGTCAATACAGACCTGTTCGATTTCAGGGCAGTCGAGTAGTGCTTGAACAATGTGATGGTAAAGGGGTTTGCCGCCAAAAGAACGATAGTTTTTGCCGATGACTCGCTCACTGTCATGGCGCATGGGAACAAGGGCCGCAATTTTTACAGAGTTCATTGAGTCTGACAAATTAGTTAGAGACTGTCTTTAAAATTACCCTAGCAGGAGCGCCTTCTAAGCCTTGGAGCTTAATTGGTAAACAAATGAGTTCATACTCTCCAGGCTGGACAGCGTAGAGGTTTAATTCCTCAATAATAATCACTTCTGCCCCCAGTAGGATTTGGTGAGTGGTGGCGTCATCGCGGAAGCGTTGGACGGATAGGTAGTCGATGCCAATTAATTTTATTCCCTGCTCAACGACCCATTGAGCGGCCTGAGCGGTGAGGGCGACAAAGTTGGGGTCAAATTCGGATTGATTCTGCTGCCAGTGCAGGGAGTTGCGGGTGCGGATGAGCAGGCGCTGGGTTCTATCTGGAATGGGGGCTTGGGCGAGATGGTGGGGTTCAATGGCATCGACGTGGCTGAGGTCAATGACGGTGACGGGGCCAAGGAGGGTTTCGAGGGGCAGGGTTTCAACGGTTTTACCGCCCTGGAGAAAATGACTGGGGGCATCCACATGGGTTCCGGTGTGAACGCTCATGTGAATAGTAGTGTCGGTGGCAATATCGCCGTTGGCAAGGTCTAGTTCTGGCTGAAATTCGATGGCGGGACTGCCTGGCCAGCGGGGAAGCTGCGGATGAACGGCGACGGAAATATCAATTAGGTGGTAAGCAGTCATTGATGGGGGGAAGGAGGAGAGGGGTCAGGCACTAGCTGGGTATCGCTTTGGGCGTAGTTGATTTTGAGTGCGTCTTTGCTGGGGACGTTGGGGGTGATGGTGTTGATGGGGCGGGGATAATAGAAGGTTTGGCGCAGTTGCTGATTGAGGGAATTGTTTTGGTGATAGCCCTGATAGGTTCCCCAGAATTGCATGAGCCGGAATTGGGGAATGGCCCATAGTTGGGTCATTAGTTGTTGGCTTTGCCAAGCGTAATAGTAATCGCTCAGGGTATTACTGACAGTAAGGCGCACAAAATCCCCTAGGCTGAAGGTTTGTTCTGGAAAAATTTGTTTTAAGGCGATCGCCTCTCGACGGTAGCGGTTTCTGACCCGTTGAGGGGTTTCTTGGTGGACATGGATAATTTCGGCGTCGGGGACGTAGGCGATTTGATAACCGGCTTGCATAAGACGTTTGGCCCAGTCCAGGTCTTCTAGGCCGGTCAGGTCTTCGTTGTAGGGATATTTTTGCCACAGGTCACGGCGAATGGCGGCATTGGCGTTGTTACAAAAGGGAGTGGTTTGGGGAATCTGAGCTTGGTCGGGGAACCACTGGGCAAAGATTTGATGTTCGGAAAATTGGGTTTGGTTGTTGCCCCGTTGTTTGCCGTAGCTGAGGGCAATCTGGGGATTGGTTTGCAGGGGGGCAATCAGTTGTTTAAGCCAGTCTTGGTAAACGGGATAGACGTGGGCACTGGCAAAAACTAGATATTCACCGCTAGCTTGTTGGCATCCGAGATTGAGGGAGCGCCCAAAGGAAAAGTTTTGGGGGTCGATGCTGATGAGTTGAATGGGATAGCGTTGGGCAATGCTGACGGTGGCGTCGGTTGAGCCGGAGTCCACGATAATAATTTCGTAGTCGATGCCCTGTTGCTGCATAACGCCGCTGAGCAAGCGGCCAATGTGTTTTTCTTCGTTGTAACAACGAATAATTAGGGAGACAAGGGGCATTCTGGTGTGAAAAGAGTGAATAATTTAGAGAATAATTCAATAATTGACTAGATTGATTTAAACCCTGATTTTAATTTCTGATAGAGAGCATGAACTCCAGGCAATTTTTTAAAGATTTGCTTTAGTTTTTCCCAACGGTCTTGATGTTTCGATTTTTCTAGATATTGGGCTAACGTTTGCTCGAATTTTGATTCGTTCCCCTGGGTAATAAAGATCAGATTCCCCCAGGCTGGTTCATGGTTAAGGGGATAACGGACACATTGTAGCCAACGATGAGGCTCGCTAGTCTGTCCGGAGCGTCCATACTCTTTGATAACATCCCATTCCGAAATGTAGGTGATGTAACCACGCTCTGTCATGTAGTTGACCATATCGTGGTGAGTGTAGCTAAAGTTTGGCTGGGATCGGTTGTCCATAAACTCGACCATAACGACTTCTGGATGATATTTCTTCCAGTCAAAGCCTTGCAGAGCAAAAAAATCAGCTCCTTCAATATCAATCTTTAGAAAAGTAACTTGGTCTATTTTTAAGGCATTTAACGCATCGTCTAAACGGATTGTTTCTACCTCGTAGGCAAATTTATGGGTTGGATGAAAGGGTTTAAGGGTATGGATGCCAAAGTGTTCTTGACTGGTATAAAAGGGGACTTTATCACCGGTAACATTAGAGACGGCTTTTGGGATACAGGTGACATTATCAAAGCCTGATAGATTTTTATCAAAGACTTGTCGGTTTTTTGTTTCAGGCTCAAACGCAATGATTTTCCAGTTTTTTTGGGCAAATAACTGGGACACTCCCCCCTGATGGCTTCCGACATCAATTAAGACGGGTCTAAGAGCGGGAAAGGGATAGATAGAAACAAGATGATGTTCAGAAAAACTCATAAAACGATTAACCTAGTTTGTTTCGGGCGATTTGACAAAGTGATTTATGAAATCTTTCCCTAATCACTTCAGCGTTGAAGTCGGCAAAAGCTAATCTTTGTCCCATTTTACCTTGATGTTCTCTTAGTTTCTGATCTTTAATGATACGTAAAAAAAAATTCGTTAGTTCTTTCTGATTATTTTCAGTAACAATGAATCCAAAGTCATTCTTTTTAGCATATTCTATATTAGGATTATTATTTGGCCCATACAGTAAAATTGGCGTACCAGATGCCATATATTCGGGCAACTTTGATTGGAACGAGTATTGAGTATAGATAATACTTTTGACGTCAAAATTCAGTGGCAATAATAGCAAATCTGCATTTGCTAGGATATTGGGCTTAAGTTCAGGGGGAAAAAATCCTCCATATTTAATTACATTTGGTATGGCAAGTTTTTGATCAATAATTTCTTGATATATGGAAGGAGCATAAATAGTTAATGTAATTTGATAACCTTTTGTGTTAAGCGATAGGATAACGTCTTTTATATCAATTAAGCTTCCTAGTTCTTTATCCTCGGTTACCGAACCAGTATAAACTACTTGTAAGTTATCAGAAGGTTTATCTGTCTTGCCTTGATTTATAAAATTGTCTATTTCTATACAGTTATGAAATGTAACGAATGGCCTTTTATAACGTTCTTCAAATGCTTTGCACATTTGCTCTGAAATTCCAATATTGAGACTAGAATTTTCTATTAATCTTTTGAGTTGTTTCTGTAGTGCTGGTTTTCGGATAAAATTGTCGATTATTCCGCTTCTTTGCCCATAGCGTGCTGGCCAATCATCCATAATATGAATGGCATAAGGTATATTTTGGTTTCTTGAAATTTGGTAGGGTAAACGCCAATAAAAATAAGGTGTATCTAAGGGACGCGCATATATAATTTCCGGATTAAAATTTTTTATCCATTTTAAGATAGGACTAGGATTAGCAAGCCACCCCCCCAAAGTTAAAGAATTACCACTAAGCAAATCAGAAATTCGTTGAAGAGGCTTGTTAAGCTCCTCCAAAGTAAGCTTTTCAGGAATTAAAGATTTAGATACTATATGTAAATAGTTCTGACAAATTTTATGATCAATATATTTGTCATTCTCATGGCTATAAATCTGTGCAATTTTGTCTAGCGGCCAACCTCGAAAAAGGTTACTAGTTGTTATACCGCTAGCATTAATATGATTAAAAGGAACTGGATTAATAATTAAAATCCTAGGATATTTCATGTCCACTAAATATAACGCTGATGATGATTTTTAATTTTTTGGTTTCGCCATGGAAAGTGCCTGTTCAAAGCTAATTTTGTCGAAAATATTAAGTTTTCCTTCTAAGGTTGCATCATAAATTTTTCTGCTATCTCGCTTGAAATGAAAATTTGCAAGGTGAAAGGCTAGTTCGGAGGCTTCCAAGTCAGGCAAATTCCATTCTTGGTTACTAAAATATCGGGAATCAAAATGATTTGGGTCTTCGGAATTTAAAATTTGCTTTTCATTAGGATTCATTAGGATTTCCTGAATATTTAAAGTTGTGATCTACTCCGATCAAAAAGACTCTTTTGAACCCCATATAGTAGGCAAGCTGCATGGCAACATAAGTTACAGTATTTCCTTCACATATTTTTTGGGTAATATCTGTTTGAAACATATAAGGTCTTCCCGTTGTAGCTAAACGATAAATATTCTCTTTGAAGGGTATAATATCTTTTGATTTTGTAAATTCAAGAAAGCAAGGACAACGAAAATTCTGAATTTCATTTTGACATTGTTCGATGACCAAACGATTAACTGTTACATAATAACTTAAACTTAAATCAACTCGCTCAAAAATCAAGTAAATCTTATTGAGTCCGAAGGTATAATATTGATTTAGTTTTGCCAAATCCATTTTATTGAGAGAGGGACCATTCCCAATAATAAAACAATCCTCTCCCTGATGAATGTTTTTAAAAGAAGCCAGTTTAAGGGCATATTTTAGATACCATAAATAAAATTTAACTTTGCTTTTTATAGACAAGAATAATTGTTTTGTGATTAGCATAGAAAGTAACAAGTTGATGCCTCCTTTAAAAAAAGACTTTTTTTAGATATTCAAAAATTTTTTGTTTTTTATTCTTTTTCCGCTCATTGAAATTGTAGTCTGATATTTCAATTTGATAGTTTATCCTGTATTTTTGATAAAATTGATTCAACTCAGGAATTAAAATTTCTTTAAGAAATGGCTGCAGGTCAAAATCGGGATTAAGAAAAACAGTATTATCATGTTGACGATAAAAACCTAAAGATTTTGGAATAGAATATACCATGTTAAATACACAAGCGGTTCTCATGATGTAGGAATCTGCTGCAATTATAAACTTGATAGGAATTGGAAATATCCTATCTAATATTTTTTTAGGAAATGATAGTCCTGATGTCGGTACGAAAAAATCGAGCTTCTTAACTTTTTTCATTTCAGCAAAACAATCACCACTGGGCAATATGTGCTTATAGGGACGAGTTTTTCCTTCATACCAAACATCTAAAACGTGCTGGAATATGGCATAGTCTTTATTAATAAAATAATGCCATCTTATAATAGTTTCTAGTTTCTCTGGTTTCCACCAATCATCACTATCTAAAAAGCAAATAATTTCGCCGTTTGCTTGCTCAAACCCGGCATTAAACGCAGAAGCTTGACCTCCATTGTTTTTTACAAGGGCTTTTATCCGAGAATCTGTATAGCTTGAAATAACGTCTCTTGAGTTATCTGTTGAGCCATCATCAACAATAATTAACTCAAAATTATAATATGTTTGACTTAACACACTCTCAATAGCTTGGTCAATAAATTGGTCATAATTATAGTTAGTTATTATGACTGATATCAATAATTCTTGTTGTTTTTCTTCGTTCATAATTCCGCCTGCCTTAGAAGATTCATTTCAGATATAGCGGTTTTGAATTTGTAATTGGCATTTTTTTGATTAATCCAATTTGAATAAGGAATCATATATTCAAAATACAGCATATAAGCATATCTTTCGGCGTAAATTAACTGTTGATTGCGTAGTTGCAAATTTTGACTCAAAAAGATTAAAAATTCTTTTGTATTTAAAGGTGTGTAAACGAACTCTGTATTGGCATAATGAGTATTACTACAAACTATTACAGGTTTTTCTTTTAAAGCCATTTCTAATCCAGTAGTAGAAGTATAAACCAATCCAATTTTTGCCAAATTCATTAAAGTATATGGACTCGCGTCATCTTGAGGTGATATCACAATAATATTACTAGGTAAAGTAGGGAATTTTGATTGAATAAAATCTTGAACTTTGTCTCGGGTTTGCTGCTGTGGAGATATCTTGATTTCAGCAGGATGGATTCTAATAATCAATTGGGTATCCTGATTTTTTATATAAAAATTAATTACTGTAGTTATCCATTCAAAAATATTAGAAAAAATCGTGTCTTCTAAAACAACAGAAGAATCCCAAATGACATTAGTAAATAGGACTACTATATCTTTAGTTAAATCAATTCCATACTTAAGACTAAGTTGCTTTTGATCTTCAGTCATGGTTGAATATAACGGAACAATTCCAGCATTACCAACCACTTTTCTTTGTTCTAGATACCCATACAATCGTTGTTTTTGTTCTTGGGTTAAAGGAATATCTTTTCGTTGTTGCCATTTTTCTAAGGTTGGATAAGGGATAGCCGCTTTATTTTTGGCAAATACCAGAGTTTCCTTAAACGTTCCCTTTTCATAGGAAATATAAGGAATATCTTTTTCGTGACAATGTTCTCTCAAAAGTTGTTCAGCAAAAAACTTGCCATTTAACATAATTACTTGATCTACTTTGTTATGTTCTAAATAATGGGTTAAAAATCGATCAATTGTTTGACAACTTTCTACTAGAGAATGACGCAGAGCAAATTCTTCTTGCTCTTGAGGATGTTGACTTCTTAACAATCTTACCCATGAACACCAAACAATTTTTTCATAGTCTCGGTATGGCAAACTATCAGATTGAACAGGATTTCTTTCTAAATATTCACGAATAGAAATATAATTCACTCCCACTCTTTGACAAAGTTTCTTTAATAGATAAGAGCAGTAACTACACTGATGTGTTAAGGGTTTTGTTTCTAAGGTTTGACCATACATCATATTATCACAAGTTCTTATGGCTTGATCACATCCTACAACTGTTACATTCCAACCTTGTGTTTGAAGTTCTTTGGCAAAAGCACTTTCCACTGCTGTATGAATTAGCCAATATCGCTGAGTAAATATGAGAACATGATTTGCATTTTTTTTCCATGATGGGTGTAAATATATTCCCTTAATTGAGCCTTGTTGCCAAGAAGTAAAATAGCGATAGTAAATATCATAACACCAAGGAGATAGCCTAATAAATTTATTAATTAGTCTAGTTTTTAAAGAGTAAAATTTGGCTTGTATTTTCTGCATGAACATGATCTTTCTTGTTTTGAGGGTTAACTGATAACTTTTTTAATCGAGTCTATAATTTGATAAAGATTTTCATTAGACAAGGTAACAAAACTAGGTAAACTTAACCCATTCTTGCTTAATGATTCAGCTACAGGTAATGACTGATGAGTGTTATAAATGGGCTGACGATGAATAGGAATAAACAAAGGTCTGGTTTCAATTCCTTTTTCTTGCAACCTCGACATTAATTGATCTCGATTTAATTCCAGTTTGTCCTGATTAATTAAAATCGTGTATAACCAAAAGACGCTTTCTGCCCAGGGTTGACGCGGAGGTAAAGTTAAGCCTTGAATTTGTAACAATTCTTGTTCATACAGTTGGGCAATGCGTCGTTTAGCCTCAGGTATTTTATTAATTCGCTCCATTTGAGCAACTCCTAAAGCTGCCTGAATATTAGTTATGCGGTAGTTATATCCTAAAATAGGATGCCAGTATCTTTGTTTTTTCGACATTCCATGGTCTTTGAGAATACGAATTTTTTGTGCTAATTCTTCGTCATCAGTAACTATCATGCCGCCTTCCCCTGTGGTTACAATTTTATTACCATAAAAGCTAAAAATCCCCAAATCTCCTAAGCTTCCAACGGTTTTTCCCTGATAAGTTGCGCCGTGAGCTTCTGCTGCATCTTCAATCACAGCTAAATGATAGCGTTGAGCAATATCGAGAATTTTGTCCATTTTCGCAGGATGTCCATAGAGATGAACGGGCATGATGGCTTTGGTGCGAGGAGTAATGGCAGCTTCAATTAAATCAGGGTTAATATTCCATGTTTCCCATTCACTATCCACAAAAATGGGTTTAGCTCCTGTGTAAGTAACTGCATTAGCCGTAGCGATAAAACTTAACGTTGGAACAATTACCTCATCACCGGCACCAATATTTAAGGCGAGGAGAGCCAAATGCAACGCGGCAGTACCACTGCTAACTGCTACTGCATATTTTGTTCCGCAAAATTCAGCAAATATAGTAGTTTCAAATAAAGCTGAGACGCTAAACGCCACAGTAAGAACGGATAATTTCATCAAGAGACGTGTCAATAGGAGCGTACATTCTAGCTCGTTTCAAGGCACTAAAGTCATGCTCAATATCATTTAAATCAGGAGAATATTTCGGCAAAAAAAG
>NZ_JACJTH010000004.1:0-83903 GCF_014698595.1 Synechocystis sp. FACHB-908
TTTATATATCTTGGAAGCCTCAGTTATTTTTCCTCCAGCTTCTATATAAGCTACTACCCTTTGCCTTAAATCTAAACTGTAAGCCATTGTTTAAACCTGTTCATTTTGTACACTCCATAATTTTACATTAAATTCTCTCATCGTTAATTGAAATGACTATATCTTGAATCCGCCCCAGGATAACAAACCACAACTGCAACGGGGAAGCACTATTTTCCGCCTTGGCGATCGGGTTATGCAACTAAAAAATGATTATCATCGGGAAGTTTTTAATGGTGATCAGGGTACTATCACTGCCATTGAAAGGGAAGAACAAATATTGACTATTACTTATGATGACCGTCCCGTAGATTACGATTTTGCTGATTTAAACGAAATTGATTTGGCTTGGGCTATTAGCATTCATAAAAGCCAGGGTTCCGAATATCCAGTGGTGATTTTGCCGTTGTATATGCAACATTTTCTGCTATTAAGCCGTAATCTTTTTTACACTGGTTTAACCCGGGCCAAACGGTTAGCATTAGTAATCGGTTCCCAAAAGGCGATCGGTTATGCTGTCCGACAACAGAAAGAGCGTTATCGCTACACTAGGCTTGCCGATAGATTAGTCATTTCTCCATAATATTGGTAATTATATAACAATGCTAATCACTCAACTATAGGTCAACAGCGATTTACACTTTCTTTCTGAAGACTGTGGGACTGGTTGAGCTTTTCCAGATACGGCTAAAGAATATTGAGATGAATATTAATTACCCTCAAAACCATAAATTCCCAAACGAATAGTGAATGACCCAGATTTTGTTTTTCCACCGCATTAATCTGGTCTTTAATAGATTGTAAATTAAAGGGTTTAATTTTCCTGCCAGTGTAAAGACCTACTCCTACCGGCACATAACGGGAAGCGGTATAAATGCCGGAGTTATTAACTGCTTGCTGTACTTCAGCCGGGCTAGAACGATAAATCTGCACAACTACTTCGTCAACTATTCCTTGTTTAACCCACCTTAGCCAATCTTGGTTATATTCATTTAAAGAGAACTGATAGGGATTAGGGGAAAGACTTAGTTCAAATTCTGGATTTTTAGTCTTAATATGTTCATGCACTTTAGTGGTGAGGGCAGTTAAACTACGGCGATAATCCCCAAATTGCCTGGGCACAGCCCAATGGTCATCCAGTTGAATACCAGCAAGGGATTTTTCTTTAAGAATGTCATCAATGTGGGCAAGGATATAAGCTTCCACTTCGGGGTTGCTAGGATCTAACCAGACCATGGGAACGCCATGATTTTCAATAACTTGTTCACCGTTAGCCATGGTTAATAACCAATCTGGATTGTTTTTGGCAACAGGGTCAAATTGGGGCAACATCAACCCATATTCAAACCAAGCATAGGGTTTTAAACCCTGACGGCGGGATTCCCTAGCCATGGAACCAACGGCATTGGGAAATGGCAATTTGGGAATTAAATCTCCCCGTTGTCGTGTGGGATAAAGTTGCCCCCGCAAGCCATAAACGCTGAAATAAACTCGGTCGTAGTCTGATTTGGAAATGTGATGCAGGGTTTCATCCAGTAGGGTGCTGTAGGTTAACCCCATGGTGCCCACATCGGTAAGCCACACCCCTTTCATCTTGTCCGTTTCTTTAGCAGTCCGAGTCGGGGCACGGTGACAGGCCGCTAATAGCAAGATAATACCCACAAATAAAGCCGGCCATTTGAGCGATTTGAGTAATTTTTTCATCTAGGCGATCGCCATAACGGGATAGACTGCACGACTTGACATAGTTCCGAGAACTCCAAGGAAAACATGGGGCTTTCTCAAATGGGATACGGCCATGGGCATAACTGAATTAGCTCTTGCCGGTTGGTTGCAAAGCCACCGGTAATTTTCCTAAATCACCAGTTTTTTCTATCTCCTCAACAAAAAGGTAGAACAAACGCTTTTCCACCTGCTGTTGTTCAAGCAATAGCTCCAACTCCGAAGGTCCAGGGGTTGGCAATGGTAATGTTTCTTGCGAAGCATCGACTTTTTGAATCTGAGATGGTGGTTCATTGCCATCTTCTGAGTCATGAACGCCATTGACAATGATGATGCCCTCATTGATGGTGGTATTGTTTACTGGGCTTGAAGTTGGGGTTGCTTCTGGAAGAGCCGGTGTATCCTGGGGAATATTTGCCGGGGGGTGTGAAGATGCTTGTTCGTTAGGGGGGCTAGGACTAGCCACTGAATCAGGTACTGGCGCTGGTTTTGCTGGCACCTTCGGGGGAACCACATACTCCATAACGCCCGTGGTCATCACCTCCCGCTCATATAACCCTAACAGAGCTAAGGCTTCACTGAAATCAGTTATATCGGCCAAACTCATAGTCATCCTCCAGCAAATTATCATCATCAGCGCCGGGTTCCAGCAACTCCTGCTGTTGCTCATCGTGCATTTGGGTCAGGGTCATGCGGGCCCGTTGGAAAAAGCGATTGACTTTCTCCTTATGGCTTTCGTCGTAGGAGCGTTGGGTGTCTTTCCCCAGGGGGAATGATATGCCCATAGCTACAGAAGCGGCACTGGTGATGGCAGAAATGCCTACAAAAAATAGACTAATGCCCAATTGATCCCATTGACCCGTGGCAAACTTAGTCTGAAAACTGTTGACCCCCAAACTAACCAGTTCCAGACCATTGCGGACTTCCACTGTCGGTTCACCGCCCCCCAGTCCCCAAAAAGGACGAACTTCAACAAAAGTTTTGCCATATTGTTGGGGAGCCATCTGTTTCAGGAACATCAGATCATTACCTAAAGTTTGACGCTCCAGCTTAAAATCTTGCAGTTGCTGCCCTAACTGTTGGAGTTGGTCTTGCTGCTCCGCCTGGATGCGATTCGCCCTAACGCAGAGGGGTAATTGTTCTATGGGCACTGTCATGGGCTGGGATTGACTGCTGAAAGTGCCATATAAACGAACGTAACGAGACTGGAAAGCTTTTTCTTCCATTGCATTACGGCGGGGCATAGCTTCCAATTCCTGCCGTCCCTCTTCACACTTGGCAATATCCGGGTGCAGATTGGTCTCTGCAAACTGCAAATTTTGCTGTTTAGCCTCCACAATATTGTCCAACGCATCACCAGCCGCTACCTGGGCCAAAGCTGATTGGTTGTTGATCACCTCCATGCCTATGCCTGTGGTAACCGTTTGCAATATGTTCAGGGGAATGAGACCAAAGACCAGGGCGGCGATCGCCAATTTCCAGCGACCTTTATGACCATGGGCCACAGCGGTGGATAAAGCATTACTGGCGGCAAGAACTGGTATGGAGAGGAGTACTGCCATGCCCAGGGCTGGTAAAAAGGTGAGGGATTTAAAGGCAAAGAAGAAAACCGGCAGGTTACCCACCGTATCAATCCAGTTGCTAGTGGTCATCACCACCGCAGTGGCTTTGGCTGACTTTTTCAAATCAGGGGTGACGTGGTAATGCCCATGGAGGGAATCGGGATGAACATAGGTAAAGCCTGGCACCAGCTTCTGCAACTGCTCAATTTTGCCTCGGAAAGTCTGGGCGTGGTCCTGCTCCTGCTGCAAAATGTCAGGATTACGAGCTTTCTCCACTAAATCAGGGCGGTTCGTTTTCAGCCATTGGATCAAGTCCCGCACCTGCTGGCGATCGCCGTCAGTGATCAGAATGGCATCGGTGTTGATGGTCATATAAATGTAGAGTTAAGTTACTAATAAAGTCTCGGGGATTCAAGCGGTGCGGTGACTCCACCTGCAATGGGGACAAATATAAAATTGTCACATGGTCTATGTCAGTCCCCCCAAGTCCCAAATTAGGGGGATGTCCACATGGAAAAAAAGGGAATAATACGATTATTCGATTCAGATAACTGCAGGGAAAAGATATTCCAAAGCAAGAAAGATAATTTCCCTTTGATATTAGCTTTAAGACCGTAATTCAGTTTTTGTCATAATGTTTTCTAGCTCATCTAAATAGCGGCGATTATTCCGTCCGAAGGCAATGTCAAAATTATTCATAATTAACAGAGCCACGGCCAAATCACTTTCATAGTAGCCAGCGTAAAGCACATAAAATAGCATCCCCACCAAATGGTCAATGGTTATAGTATCTTGAATGATTTCCGCTTTACTAGGGGGAGGAGAGGTGTAAACAACGCCCAGGCCACCGGTATTTGCTGCCTTAAAAAATAGGGTAGCTAGGAAATCATCAAAATCGCTGATTTGATCACAAATAACCGTGGGAGTAGATTCATTTTTAACAAAATAATCCCTCACCTGGGCATCAAGCACTGCATAATTAAAATTATTGAAACCTTCATCTACTTCTTTAAGAATGTCCCAAATTTCTGGAGATACATCAAAAATGATACTTAATAATTTTAAATGCCAAGAGTAAAAATTCTGCTCGCTTTCTGCTAATCGCTGTAGGCATTCTTTGGCTTTGTCTGTTACCTTGATTTCCTTACCAAGGAGACTAGAAAGCTTAGATTCAATCAATGCTTTGAAATCAGTCATAGTGTCTGTTTATTTGCTTACTTACCACCTTTGCATTAAAGCAATTGAGTGGAAAACAGTTTTTCTATAGAGGAGAAAATGGATAGCTCCCCCTCCCCTTATGGATTTATTGCTTGAGCAAGCAGAGGGAAAATTGCCGAATCCATTTTTTGGGAATCAAACCATTTTGACCAGTAAGGAGATGTCTGCGTATGGAAAATGGCAAAGAAAAGCTATTTTCATATTTCAGTAGGCGATCGCCATGGTCAAAGACCGTAGTAATTCCCGGAGTGGCATCAGCAAGCTGCTTGAGGAGCTGTAAACACCGAGAAGTTTGGTGGTAATCAAGGTCAGAAAGCAATAATGCACTCCCTGGAGCCATATTGTTCATCAAAAATTGCATGTTCTGCTTAAACGCGCCTAAATTAGCTCTATAAATCTCATTCAGACAGTTTTGAATAATAATTAGTTGACTATTTTGAATATTCCATTGAGCTGGGAAAAGGGCATGGTGTTGAGCTAAATTTAAAGGATGCCCTTCATATTTGTAAGTAATATTAGGAGCTAGATCCGCCATTAGCCTCGCAGTTATTTGACACGCGGAGCGCCATTGATGAACATTAAGGTCATAGGAAATTGCTTTTAAAGAAGAGGCAAATTGTAATTTTTGACGATAGGTTGCTAAAGCGGCTGCTTCCGGCATAGGCCCAGAACCCAATAATGTGACCTGTAAATTGCGTTGGCGGAGTAAATGAGCAACGTGATGGTGCTGGCTTGCTAAGGACAAATTATGATGAGTTTGTTGAACATAGTAGGGGTAATAAGTGAGCAAGTAAGCTGCTTGAATTTGGGGCTGTCCATAGTCAACCTGAACGTTATTGGTGCGGTAGCGTTGGCGAAGTTCTTTAACGGCTGGTTGCAATCCAGATAAAAAACTAGGCATGCAACGGGAATTTTGGCCATAGGAATCCATCACTATAGGCAATAGCGCGTCGTACATATTTATTTTTAAATCAGTGGAGAATTATTGAATAAAGCGGAAGGTTAAATTAATGCGAGGCTCAACAAATTTCTTGGTTTTAGGGACTTGGTGAAGCCAATATTCTTGAGTGGTGCCCAACATCAGCAATATTGAGCCAGAAGTTAATATCAGCTCGACTTTTTCAATGGTGGGATCTGTTTTGTGTTTGAGGAGAAAGCGACGGGTGCCCCCAAAACTAACCGAAGCAATGGGATAGTTTTTTTTCAGTTCTGGTTCATCGTCAGCGTGCCAACTGACTCCATCCGTCCCGGTGCGGTAAAAATTCAATAGTACAGAATTAAAAGTTGCCTTTGCTAGGGTCTCTGCTTTGGTCTTGATTGTTTGCAATAGCGGTATCCATGGTGTTGGTTCCATGGCAATGCCAGAGTAGGTGTAACTCCGCTCCGGGTCACCATACCAAGCAGTCAAGCGGGGTAGAGGTTGGGATTTGCCAAAAAGAATAATCGAATCTTGTTGCCAACAAATTTCTTTTTCTAGTCGATCATAGTAACGAGAAGCTTCAACATCGCTGAAGATAGAGTGATAAAGTTGTAAATGGCCATCGGAGATAATGATTTCTTCGGGAGAGCCATTGGGATAAATATCAAAAAGGCTGAGTTGTTTAATCAAAATCTTTTACCCTCGTCGCCACAACTTTAAGTTATCACTGCAATAGAAAAAGCCTTTTCCAAAAGCTCCATCGGTCCGTAAATTGTCAGAGAAGCCCATATTTCCGTTATCTTAAAACCTGTAGATGAAGTTCTTCGGGGTGTCCATTGCTAAAAAAGCTCGTCATCGCAGAGGAAAACCAGGCCCAATCTTGGCTTTCACTGATATACCAGTAACCATCAAATTCGGGTTCCTGGCGGCGAAAGCTCAAGTGCAAACCTGGAAATTTCTGGGCACTAAAAATCAACTGAAACTTAGCTCCGTCACTAGGTTCAATGCCCAAGCGTGTCTTAGCTAATTGGGTTAAAACAATATTGGTGCCCGCCACAAAGGGTTCTGCCATGACTCCCAAATTAGGGGCATCAAAGGCCCAAGTGCGGCCGACCCAGTAGGGCTCAATGGTGAACAAGCTATTGTTGATGCAAGTAGTCATTTTGTCTTTTCCAATTCTATTGATTCGACAATTATTTTTATATCTCACTGTTAGAAATTAGTTTTTCCACTGACTTCTTAGCTGTGAAAAATCAATGTTTTCTAGTTGGTTATAGGGAATGCGGTGGAGTTCAGTAAATCCTTCATCTTTGCTGGGAGGGGATTGTTCTAGGGCGATGGCATAGGTCTCAATCACATCTTCGGGAACCTGTCGCAGTCTATTTTTATTCCTTTGGTAGCAAACTTCCAATGGCGTTTGTAAATACCAACCAATAATCTTCAAGTCATCCAATTTTTTTAAGCTGCCCAATAATTCCGAGCGCCAAGCTTTTTCGGCATTAGTAGCATCATAAATAATCTGTTTTCCAGCGGCGATCGCCTGGGTAATTTGAGTAGAAATCTCGTTATTGATTAAGGCCCAAACTCCCTGGGTTGCGGCATCTCCAAATAAATCCTCCCTAATTTGGTCGGTGGAAATTATCTGGCTTTGGGGTATGGCTTGATGGAGATGGGCGGCCAGGGTGGATTTGCCACTGGCTGGGCAACCGATTAGAACGTGAAAAACAGATGTCATTATTGCGGCATTGCTTTGTTATTTGTTGATAGCCCGCACTTGAATGTAGAGTTTTTCGGGATGGCCGCCAGGGAAAAAGTGCAGGGTGGCAGGGCATAACCAACCCCGATCGCCAAAGTCCAGGTCTTGATAATCATTGCCGGCGTCCACTACTTTATACCAGTAGCCTCCATATTCTGGCTCTTGCCGCTCGAAACAGGCGTGGTAACTTGGAAAGCCTTCGGCACTGAAGATTAGCTCGAATTGACTGCCTTGTTCTGTCTCCAATGCCAGTTCCCGCTTGACAATGGCGCTCAAAATGGCGTCAGCTCCGGAAACAAAGGGTTCCCCTAATAGACCCACTTCGGCCGCATCAAACGCCCAGGTGCTTCCGGTCCAATAGGGGTTAATGGTGAAAATACTATTCATGTTTGTCGGCTTCTCCGTGAAAAATTGCGAGTTCTGGTGAACGAATTATTATGGCTGGTTTCCAGCCCAGGAAGAATGGAGCTTTTTTCGTAGGGCTTGCAGGCGGGCTTTTTGTCGCCGCACTTTTTTGGGAGCCCCTGGACTCTTTTTTTGCTCCTGTTTTTGAGATTGCCAGTGTTTTAGTTGCATGGTGGATGACTTAACTCAACATCTATTTTTTAGCATGGCAGTAGAAAACCTATTTTCCCGTAGGCTAAATTATTAATTCAATTCATATTTTTGTAATACTAATTGTTATCGTAGCTAGTTTCCAATCAATTAATTTCTCCTACGAGTGGAGACTAAAAAATGATGAACTTGCTCAAATTGAGCTAACAGATATGTTTCCAATCAATTAATTTCTCCTACGAGTGGAGACTTAGTAAAACGCCCCCATGGCCACCGCTATGGGGGTTATTTCAGTTTCCAATCAATTAATTTCTCCTACGAGTGGAGACTGGACGAAGCCCAGGCGTACCGGTACGACGCCACGGAGTGTTTCCAATCAATTAATTTCTCCTACGAGTGGAGACAACTGATTTATTAATTGCTGCTGGCTGTTTTGTTGCTGTTTCCAATCAATTAATTTCTCCTGCGAGTGGAGACAACAACGGTTTAACAAAAGAATGGTATGAAGGCAATTTTCCAAAGTTGTTTCCAATCAATTAATTTCTCCTACGAGTGGAGACTGAAGACGAAGAGCCCTTGGAGCACGACTGGAACTGTTTCCAATCAATTAATTTCTCCTACGAGTGGAGACGCAATTTCTTTAGGAGTCTCAATTCTCGAGGAATCAGGTCAGTTTCCAATCAATTAATTTCTCCTACGAGTGGAGACCTCCCAGGGTTTTTCTTGGAACTGACTAGACAACTCTTGATAGTTTCCAATCAATTAATTTCTCCTACGAGTGGAGACACCTGCAACGACGGTTGATCGGATAGTGACTAGCTTGGTGTTTCCAATCAATTAATTTCTCCTACGAGTGGAGACATCAATTAATTATCGAGGTCGCTATGAGCTACATCGGTTTCCAATCAATTAATTTCTCCTACGAGTGGAGACGTTACGCGACATCGCCCAAGAGTTTGGATGCCTGATCTAGTTTCCAATCAATTAATTTCTCCTACGAGTGGAGACCTCAAGCTTTGTTGCTACAGTCTTCTGACCACCGGAGGTCTTGAATGTTTCCAATCAATTAATTTCTCCTACGAGTGGAGACTCCTTTATGGAAGAAGATGTAATTGGTGCATCTAAAACTGTTTCCAATCAATTAATTTCTCCTACGAGTGGAGACCTTCCCATGGTGAAGTCGTTGAAAAAAAAGTAGTTCAGAGTTTCCAATCAATTAATTTCTCCTACGAGTGGAGACGCTCGTGAGTCCGTAGAAGCCAATAAGCTTTTGGTTGAAAGTTTCCAATCAATTAATTTCTCCTACGAGTGGAGACTCCTGATTATTCTTTTGTTACGCTAGAAAAAGATAAGGTTTCCAATCAATTAATTTCTCCTACGAGTGGAGACCTGTTAAAAAATTACCCAGAGTTACCATACTTTAGGTTTCCAATCAATTAATTTCTCCTACGAGTGGAGACATCATGAGTTTTATGTTGAGAAAGCGAAAGAAGCGAAGCGTTTCCAATCAATTAATTTCTCCTACGAGTGGAGACCGCAATCTAAAAAGCGGACTAGAGGCTGCACAAGTAGGAGGTTTCCAATCAATTAATTTCTCCTACGAGTGGAGACGAGACTAGTGGAGTAAATGTGGAGAAGTTGTTGGATTTGTTTCCAATCAATTAATTTCTCCTACGAGTGGAGACCGTTGTTGTTCATTTACTTATAAACCTTGCAATTGTTGTTTCCAATCAATTAATTTCTCCTACGAGTGGAGACACGATATGTAATTAAACCAAGATCTTTAAGATTAGTATTGTTTCCAATCAATTAATTTCTCCTACGAGTGGAGACTAAACAAAAAAGACTTACTGAGTTATGCCAAAAAAGTTTCCAATCAATTAATTTCTCCTACGAGTGGAGACAACCAAAATGAGTTAATCTATCACGCATATTAATTTAATCAGTTTCCAATCAATTAATTTCTCCTACGAGTGGAGACAGGTATAATTCACCATCAACATGTTCATGAATCCCAGTTTCCAATCAATTAATTTCTCCTACGAGTGGAGACAATTGTCAAGGAAATGACTAACTAACAATGGAGAAAGTTTCCAATCAATTAATTTCTCCTACGAGTGGAGACAAAAAGAGGAATGGAAACTAACCAAAACTTTCTAAGTTTCCAATCAATTAATTTCTCCTACGAGTGGAGACTTTTTATCATTTAGCTGATGCTAAAAAGTATATCGATGTTTCCAATCAATTAATTTCTCCTACGAGTGGAGACGGCTTAGTTGCAGCATAACCACAACCAAGCACTAACGTTTCCAATCAATTAATTTCTCCTACGAGTGGAGACATCACCACGAAATCCACTTGGTCTTCACCAGAGTAGAGTTTCCAATCAATTAATTTCTCCTACGAGTGGAGACTGTTCTAATCCATCAACAAGAAGATAGCACTAATGAGGTTTCCAATCAATTAATTTCTCCTACGAGTGGAGACGGGATATTCTGGTATAACACTAGGCAACAACACTTGTTTCCAATCAATTAATTTCTCCTACGAGTGGAGACAAGAAAGACTACCCCGAAGGATAGCCTAATATCTTTGTTTCCAATCAATTAATTTCTCCTACGAGTGGAGACTGTCGTTAAACTATGGCGTCACTAGCCCCCGCAATCTAAGTTTCCAATCAATTAATTTCTCCTACGAGTGGAGACTAATAGTAATGACAGGCAGTGCGCTAACACTCCTGTGTTTCCAATCAATTAATTTCTCCTACGAGTGGAGACACTACTAAGCTCGACAATTGATAAAAATCACTCAGGTTTCCAATCAATTAATTTCTCCTACGAGTGGAGACTTAGCTTCCTTCAGGAACTCTGTCAGCTGTGGCGCTGTTTCCAATCAATTAATTTCTCCTACGAGTGGAGACACCATTCCTAATCTAAAGGTCAACGCCCACCTAAAGGTTTCCAATCAATTAATTTCTCCTACGAGTGGAGACTGCCCCCATTTTAAAGCCTTACGGGACAAGGCATCCAATCCTCATTTGCGAGGCTCAGCAAAAATTGACCATAATCGGAAAAGCTCAACGCAAAAATAGCGGCTGAAATCCTTATACAGTAAGCCATCGAGGCTCCCAACGAAAAACGGACATTACAGCGATTTTCCATCAGCCTCGCAATGGTACACCAATAATCAGCATAGATTTTAGACAATGACTGAGCCAGGGGGCTTAGTGAGTGGTGGTTCCCCCCAAATATCAACCTGGGTGAGGGTATGCCCAGACAAAGGATAAAAACGCAAACTATCTTCCTCTGATTGATAAATTTTGCGGAGACGTTTTTGCAATTCATTAAACTTAGACTTAGACAATGTACATTCAAATACAGAATATTGCACCCTTTGGCCATAACCTTCTAATAAATCGGCCATCTTTTTACGACGGCGATCATCAGGAATATCGTAGGCAATAACATAGAGAAACATCAATTAGCGAATTAAAAAAGGAGAATAACTATTAGAAGGAGAATAAATAAAAGCCTTATATTTTTTTACTTGATCGATTAGACAATGCCAGCGGGGAAAATCACCCTGGTCAAAGGACAAAAATTCCTCCATTCTGCCCACAAAAGCCCCCAGCCATTTTCTTCTACCGGAGCTATTGAGAAAACAACCACCATTTTGGAAGACAAAATCCTCCCCTACATCGATCAAACGACGATTTATCATATACAAAACCAAAGAATCCACTATAGGGACTCGAAACTCCTCAATTAGATCCGAAGCCAAGGCCGCATGACGTTCTGAACCTTGATGTAAACAAGCTTGATAGGGGTCTAACCCCTGCAATTCAATCAAAGTTAGTAAATGATTCCAAAGCACCTGATAGCCAAAACTAAGCATGGCAT
Source organism: Synechocystis sp. FACHB-908 (assembly GCF_014698595.1). NCBI lineage: Bacteria > Bacillati > Cyanobacteriota > Cyanophyceae > Synechococcales > Merismopediaceae > Synechocystis > Synechocystis sp. FACHB-908. The sequence goes on from NZ_JACJTH010000004.1 coordinate 11,671, forward strand.
TAACCGGATTACCAGGGGGACGACGGGAACGACCAAAAAAGATAAAGTTAGAATTTTCGATGCAATCCGCCCAAGCTTGAAAATAAAGATTAGCCGCAGTGCCTTCATAGCCCAACAGTTGTTCTAACTTGTCAGCTTTCACTGTTAACTCCACAAAGTGCTTTAGCCCATCGATCGCCAACTGAAGAGAAGGGGTGGGGTGCTTGCGGTGTTGGCGTTGGAGAAAAACTCGAGCATTTTTTATTTTCGCCGCCACAATGGTACGGGCGGTAATTAACCGTTGTTGCCAGCCAAGCTCCTGCTGATATCGGCTCAGATGACGATAACCCCGTTCAATGGCAATAATCCGGCCGTAGCAAAAACCCATGCGGGAAAGATACAGAATAGGAATATTGCGACTCAGGCAAGCGTGGATCGCCTGGGTAGTGACCTGGGCCTTGCCAAAAATCAATACCTGTTCCAAAAAAGGCAGTTGCACCTCCGCCAAAATCCGATCCTGACGCTTCACCAACAGAAACTCCTTTCTTAGGGAAACATAACAGTCAGATTGGGAAACATAGAGAGTTTTCACCAGCGGTCCGGCCTTTGGGTAGGTTGATGGGAAGTTTGAGGAGTAATACCGACATTTGGATTAGCATTAGTGGGTAGACCATGGGGATTAGTCCCCTGGAGCAACCACCGCACCACAACATCACCAAAAACACTGAGCATGAAAGTCGAACAGGCCACCAACAGGGTATTGATAATCACCGCCGCCAAACCCAAAGGGGCAATAAGCAAAATCACCAAAGTGATCAGACCATTGGCAATGGCCAAGACAAGATTGCGGGCAAAGAGAAGTCGGGAAGGGGAATACATGCTACGGGCCACAGTGAGGAAAGTTGCCGAAATTTTAACTCCCCCAACCACAAAAATAGTATGAAGTTTTTTAAACACAAATATTAAGAAAAGCTAAAATTTGTTCTTTTCCTTGGGAAGTCCGCTAGGCTAACGGAATCAAAGTTGCTTAATGGCTTTGAACTGAAATCTGCAATTCCGAGACCAAAAGGAAATCCGCCTGTGTCTGAAGTTTACTGGCAAGCAAAAATTTGGGGGCTACTCCACGACCCCGCCCTCAAAGCTTTACATAACAACTCTGGCAGAGGAGGAGAGGGAGCTTGGCAGTCCTTGGGCTGTATGCAAAACTGGGTGTCACCCAAATCCAGCACAGAAAAAAAAGACGGTGAACTGAGCAATAGTTGGCTTGACCATATTGGTTTATCCGATCTAATCGCTTCCGCCAGCGATCGGGGAGCCATTCACTATATTGGTACGCCCATAGACTATGACGGCAAAGGGCTCGAACTTTCCCATCTCCTATCCGGGGCTAAGTTGCCATTAAAACTAGCAAATCATAGCGAAATTATTGGCCAAGGTAATCGCCGTACTTATTTAGAGCAAAAAGAATTAGAACTGATCCAGCAAATGCCAGCGGAATTTCTCCATGGTACAGACAAAGCCCAGGAATGCTTTTGGTGGTTATGGCGATGTTTGCCCGAAGCAGTGGCCGAACAATTTGGCCCAGAGAGCTTGTTAATGCCAGCGGAAACCCGTTTGCCCGATGCTTCCATTTGGAGCCATGGCAGTATGACAGCCGCCTTAGCCGGAGCATTGGCGGGCTATGACACCAACATTGAAGATATTGCCAAAGGAGCAAGAAATACACCCAAATCCCAAGCTTATCTGGCCGTATTCACCTTTAGCCCCATTCAAGAACTAATTAAAGCCAGCCGTAAAATCAAAGACTTTTGGGCTGGGTCTTGGATATTGCACTACCTGTCCGCCAAAGTTTGTTGGGAATTGGCCCAGCAGTATGGCCCCGATTGTTTCCTGTACCCCAGCCTGTACGGTCAACCCTTGATCGACCATTGGCTACTAGAAAAATATGGTGAGCAAGGCTTTAGTCAGTGGGTACCCCAGCCAGGCGATCGCCAACTGTTAACAGCGGGATTTCCCAACGTAATTATGTTGGTACTGCCCAAAGAAAAAGTTAGCGCCGCCATGCAATCGGCCAAAAATCATCTACTAAACGCTTGGCGAAATATTGCCCATTTAGTCTTTGCAGAATTGCAACAACGACATTGGCAAAAACAGTTAAACCCAACTGATCCCACCTGGAAACATTGGCTGGATGCCCAGTGGCAGACCTATTGGAGCGCCATGGCGATCGGGGCGGAGGGAAAAACCCTAAAAAGTGTGGGCATTCCCACCCAAACACCGGAAAGTAAAGCCCAACGAGACCAATGGGTTAGGGAACAAAATGAAGCATTTTCCGCTAGTTTATTTGCCCAGGAAGAATTGGACTTTATCGAAAAATCCACGGATTTGTTTATCCAGCAACGGAACCGCAACTATGCCGGTAGCTTGAATGTGGGTTCCTGGTGGGCAGATATCTTTGGCCAAACCAGATTTACCCTTAGTGCGGTTAAAAATGCTCGCAACTGGAAAATTCCCACCGCCTTTGGCCCCCGGTCCACCATTTCCGGCCTTGGGCCAGTGGTCCATCCCCAAGCCCCTAGTCACCAACGGGATTGGGTCACAGAGGGAGATACACAAAAATATTGGCAACGACAGGCAGGGTTATTTGATGGCAGTGAACAGTTAAATGCCACGGAAACAGTGAAGCGGGGTTTGGAAAAAGTATTGCCTGCATTACTGGGACGGGGGGCCAAGGAATTAAAAACCTATTACCCAGATCTTACGGTGGGCATAGCGGGATATTTAAAAACCCAACCGGATGGTCTACCGATTTTTGAGCAGGCCTGCTCCGCCATCTCCCAAAAAATCCTTGGCGATCGCCATAAAGTGGCCGATTCTGTCACCCAAGATTGGGGAATTCCCTGGGTCGAAGAAAACATGGAGAAAAAATATCATCCCCGGCTACTAAATTCGGGTTGGTTGGTGGAAGAATTGGAAGATCTCGACCAAACAGAGTTGCCTAGTTATCGCCAAGCATTGCAAACAGAAATCGAAAAATTTTATCCCCAGAATAATCCCACTAGTTGGTACGTTTTAGCTGCTGGGGATGGGGATGGCATGAGCGAATGGCTCAAGGGCACCAAAATGAGAACCTACGGCGATTATTTTCCCCAGGTTTTAACTGTGCCGGAAGACCTACAGCCAACTTTTCAACCCTTTAGCGAACAGCCTAAACGGATGGGCCCTGCTACCCATAACGCCCTGAGTCGAGCCCTGCTGGATTTCTCCAACCAATTGGTGCCCTACCTCACCGAACAAAGATATGCAGGCAGATTAATTTATAGCGGCGGAGACGATGTACTGGCCTACACCAACCTGTGGGAATGGGATCAATGGTTGTGGGACATTCGCCAAGCCTTTCGTGGCGATCGCGATGAACACAGGGAATTTGACAGCACGGGGCATTATTGGCACTCAAAAACTGCCCACAAAAACTTGCCCCAACGGCCCTTGTTTACCATGGGGGATGGGGCCACCATTAGCTTTGGCATTACCATTGCCCACCACTCTGTCCCCCTGGCGATCGCCTTGGAGCATCTTTGGGAAGCGGAAGAGGAAGCCAAAGAACATGAGTATGGAGAAGGAGAAGATAAAAAATCCAAGGATGCAGTACAAGTACGGGTTATTTACGGCAACGGTAATGTTTTGACCGCCACCAGCAAATTTGAAGTATTTAAGACATGGAAGGATTTACTAGATATTGAAACCATTGATGCTTCCACCTACGAAACCGCCGCTACGGTTTTAGAACAGCATCCCATTCCGGTGCGGGAAGCAATTATGCCCTGGGTAAATGTTTTGGTAGAGCGGCGTGATGCCCTCGACAAGGATCAACAATCGACTTTGAGGTCTCGTTTAGCTTGTTTTTTAATTCAACTTTGGCAGACTACTAGCCAGAAGAATTGGGAAAAGGAAGCAAAAAATTGGCTCAAAGTCGCCGCATTTATGAAGCGGAACCGTTACATTAAATTTCCCAATTAACTAGGCACATCTTTGGAGGTAATAAAAATGCAGTTGCTAACCCGTAAATTCGCTGTGGATCGATATTACCAAAAAGTATTTCTCCCCAAGTATTTCCGGAATTGAAGCTAGATTTAGATCGTATTTTTACTTAATTTTTAGTCAATTTCTGCCTCGATACTTTTAACCAACTTTAAGTCAAATGTATTGGTATAGCCTCACTCCCCTCGATATTCTCCTACTCCGGGATGCCAAACCCTTCACCCCTGGCGATCGGGCCTGGGCTGGCAGTATTTTTCCCCCCAATGGTCATACCTTAGCGGGAGCAGTCCGGAGTTTGTTGCCCCAAAATCAAACCATCAGCCTAATAGGGCCATTGTTATATCACAAGGAAACCCTTTATTTTCCTCGGCCGTTGGGCTTTGTCGGCAAAACCCCCCTGTTACCTTTGCCTTGGCACGATGCCACCAGTCCCTTACGAAGTCAGATGTTGTGGGATAAAACCCAGCCGGCCCCCTTAGCACCCCTGGAAACTGTTTCCCAAACGGATATAAAACGGGACGAAAAACAGGCCCGTACCTGGTTGCCCTTGGATGTGATGATGGGTTACTTGCAAACTGGGGCCATTAAACCGGAGGATTGGGCCCGACCGGAGGACGAAGATAGTCAACCCTGGACCATGGAAAGTCGCCCCCACAATTCCATTGAAGCTGGCACCCGTCAGGTTAAGGAAAGTGATGGTTACTTTGTGGAAAATGGCATTCGCTTAAAGGAAAATTGGTCGTTGGCGATCGCCGTTGACCCGACAACCCATCAACAATTACAGAGTTTGCCCCAACCTCTTTCCATGCGACTGGGGGGAGAAGGCCATCGAGTTACTCTGGTCCATCGGCCAGCCCTAGACCAACAATGGCAACGTCTGCAAACATTATCCGACCAGAACTATCAACAACGGCAAAAGGCGATCGCCTATTTGATGACTCCAGGCATTTTTGAGCGGGGCCGGGATGGGGTTTCCACCTGTCGTCCCTATCCTTGGGAGTGGAAACTAACCCACAATCAAGGTTCCTTTATCTCCATGGCGACGGATCGGGCTGTGGCCATTAGCCCCCGCATTCGGGATCGTCAGCGCAATCCAGGTCATAGTATCCCTGCCCCCCAGGTGTTTGCCGCCCCACCAGGCACTGTTTATTACCTGAACCAACCCCAGGGTTTATTTGCCGACCAAGATAATGCTCCCAAACATTTACAACAAACCAGAAAATTAGGTTATTCCCATTTGCTTTGGGTTAACTTGCAGGAGGTTAATAGGTGAATTACCAAAGCTTATTAAGTCGTTTATTTGGCGATGGAAGTGGCAATATTAGGACTGTGGGGATTAACAGCCAATCGTCTCTCACTGGGAATAATAATCAAATCCATATCTTCCATGGGAATAGCTCCTAGTAAAACTTGATCCCCCATTACTAAAGCTCCGGCAAAACCGATACGGTTCTCAAATTTGATTTTAATAGGTCCTACATAGGGAATTAATCGACGGCTACCATCGGCTAAAGTAACTTCTTTTTGATCAACAATTTCTAGCTGCAATTGGATTTGAATATGGTCTGGAATACATAAATGTACTGTTTCTGAATCGGCTAACGCTTCCACAGTTAAAGCTTGCAAATGATTTTGACTAGGATTGCTTAATTGAATCTTACTAACAGCTAAATCCATTGCTAACTGTCCTAAACTGTCATTAGATTTTCATCATAACGCTCTTCACCGAGCAACTAATAGATTGACTGTTCTCTTATTATCAATTTCCATGAACATTCAACATCTATATCTCCTCTCTCCCCTCCACACCGGCGGCACCACCCAGGAAGGTAATTTATTGGGCATTGCCCGGGAGTCCCACACTAATTTTCCCTACATTCCTTCTAGTACTATTCGGGGGCGTTTACGGGCCGCTGTGGATGACAATAAACGGGATGCTTTATTTGGCAATGATCTAAACAGTGACAATGGGAATTTAACCCAGGGCAGTGTTTGGGTTGGGGATGGTTCCCTGCTTTGGCTTCCTGTGCCTTCCCTTAGTCATGGGGTGATCTGGATTAGTTGTCCCCTATTGCTCAATCGCTATGCCAGGGTTGCTAATGTTGCTGCTCAACCGGCGATCGTCCCTTATTTGTGCAATTTTTATCAAGCTAACGAAAAGGTTTATTTAAAGGATGCTATTTTTGACCATTCTGAGTTAAACCAATGGTCCCAGGCGGAAGTAAAAAAATTCATTCCTAATCAATCCAATATGACCATTGAAAGAGCATTAGTGTTGCCAGATCAGCATTGTGCAACGGTAATCCAAATGGGACTTTGGCGACAGGTCAAGATCAAGCTAGATCAACATAAAACTGTTGATGGTGGCTTTCGCTACGAAGAAGCAATTCCCCCTGATACATTGATGTATTTCCCCTGGGGTATTACCGCCCAAGCTAAGGGCAATCAGGAGGCGGGCGAACAGTTTCAAGACTTATTAACTGTCAATGAAATTATGCAAATTGGGGGACAAGAAAGCTTGGGAAGGGGTTTTGTTGAGTGTTTCTAAGATTGCTTCGGATTGTCGTTCATTATTAGGAGAAAATTATGCCAAACTTTGACCCCCGTACCATTAATAAACAAGCTTTTCAATCTCTCCAGGCTCTCCGTCATCAAGCAGGTCAAGATAACGCCCTTTTAAAAGAGCAGAAAAATCAGGCAATGGAACTTTATACCTATCTTTCTACCTGGGGCTTAATGCGGCTTAAAGCAGAAGAAGTTGCCCTAAGTCAGACAGGCAAAAAACAGGTTGTCCAACGCTTTTTTAATGATTTAGGAACCCTATCTGGCCGTAATAATTTGGCTGATTCCCAAGGGTTAAATACCTTAGTTGCCCTTTCCGCCAATGAGTATTTAGGACTGACAGGCTTAGGCATTGAACTGGCCAATGAATTTGGCTTTTGGGCCAATGCGGTTTATCACGACATCACCGGTGCACAGTAATTAATATTTTGTAATTCTTCAAAACTTTTAGTTTTAAATCATCATGCCTAATCCAATGGAAAAACCAAGACCCCAAAAACCGCAGCCGCCCTTATCACCAAATCCGGGAGGAAAAGACAAAAATTCCCCTAAAAAGAAAGTCATTACAACACCTGTAAGTGGTGGGGGTAAAAAAGCTGGTGGTGGTAGTGGAGGTAATCAACCCCCTTCTCCTTGGCTTAATCCTCAAACATCCCCTAACCCAGCTAAAATAGCCTCCTTTGTGGAATATCTGCGCTGGATGCGTCCTGCTGACCATCAATATAAGGATGCGACCAAGGTGCAAATTCTCCAAAAAGCAATGGAGAATGCCAAAAATTATGATGCCCGTCTAAGTGTTTGCAATCAGCGAACAAAGGCGATCGCCAAAGAAACCTTTGAAGTAACTTGTCCATGGCGCATTCGAGTGGGGGGACACAGGGGGCCAGAAAGCATTTTGCTACCAGCGTTTGATGCGTTGGGAATGCCCTATATCCCTTCGGCAACTTTACGGGGAGTGGCCCGAACCCAGGCGATCCGTGAGGTGATGCAAAACACAGGCAAAAACTGGAAAGATGCAGAAAAAGATTCCTTGATTGTTAAACACTTTGGGGCTTTGGATGCGGATAAAGCAGACCAAGCGGGCAAAGTTGTCTTTTTGGATGCCTATCCTACCTCTGGCAAGTGTTTGGCCGTGGATATGGCGAACAATATCTGGAGTTGGGAAGGAAATCATCTTGATTATTCTCCTAATCCCAATCCGTTCCTCTCACTGAAAGAGCCAACATTTTTAATTGGACTACGCCTAATTTCTAACTGTTCTGACCAGCAAGTTTTAACCCAGGTTAAAAAATGGCTCATTAATGGCTTAGCTAATGGAGCTGGTTCCCAAATAAATACCGGCTACGGACAGTTGTTGGAAAATCCAAAAAAACTACTAAGTAAACCATTTTTAGAGGTAGAGTTTGCTTTAGAAGGTCAGCTAATTCACGGTTATCAAAAACCTGGGGAATGGAGCTGGAATAATAACAAAAATGAATGGCAAATGCGAGGCAGTAACCAAGCAGAAGTGCGACCAACAGCGTTTAAATCTATGTTGCGTTATTGGTTCCGTGTTTTTGCACTGGGAGTTATGCCTCCTAAAAATACAAAAGTTTTAGAGGCAAAAATTTTTGGAAGTTTGGATCCTCAATCTATGGGAATTATCAAAGTTACTGTTCTTGAAAAAGAGCCCGAAAATGAAAACGAACAGAGTGGAACTTTGCGTCTATTTTTTACTTCTGAAGTTGACGAAAACCAAAAAGATAACCTTCAGAATCTTTTCAGTAACTTAATATGGCTCATGTTTTATTTAGGAGGAATTGGTCAAGGGGCAAGACGCCCTTGTTATTACCGCAAGGGAAATCCTAAAATTCGTGGTTCATCTTTCTTTGTGCAAAATCCTAGTGAATTTAGTAGTATTCCCGGGAATATTGATGAATTTAGATTGAGGATATTGGGAAAAATTACCCAATTAATTGATCTTTTAAGCTTACTCAAAACAACATTCAATTTTACTGAAAGAAGTAATAATTTCAATCATTCTAGCCATCAATGGACAGAATGTGCTGATCTCAATATGCGCATTTTTGTTGTTCCTAATGCAAATCAGGACAATGCTAAGTCTTACGCTCTCAGCAAGTTAAATCAAAAATTTCATCAGTTAGATGATCAAATTAAATCTTTGAAGAAAGAGAAAAACTTTCCTGAACTAAAACGAGTTTATTCCGAACTAAAAAGTTTATGTGGAGGTGTACAAAAAGATAAAATCTTGGTTAATGGACAGCAGAAAGAGAGAAAAGTTTTACCCTCTCCAATATGGGTTCGTAGCTTGGGTCCTTTCGATGTAGTTACCATCTTTGGAGCAACAGCTTCCCCCCGTTCAGATTATTTACGTTCTCTCCAGGGGGCAATTCAGATTTTTCCTTTGAGCTAAACTAATGAAAAATATTTTTATTGTTCTTACAAGAATTGATGTATTCTGCTGGGTCGATAAAGGCTCATGGTTATTGGTGTAACTCTCGACTAGAATGGCAGTGGAAAACGCTTTTTCTTATCTACCACCAATGCCTCGTCCATGGGGGACTGGATTATACTTCCCCCGGGCGTTCCAAAGTTTCTTTATAAACCCCCTCAAAAGTTTGGCCTTTCATTAGTTCACATTTAACTAATTCTGTCTCTAATTCTTCAATTAATTCGATACACTTATGTAATTGTTGATAGTGCTGAATTTCCATATCTCGTCCGTGTTTATCTGCCACATTAATGCCCTGTAGCTGTACATATAAATCTTCTTTGATTTCAACAAGGGATGCCATAATTATTCGCTCCTAATAGTAAAAAAACGGAAGTGACTGGAAATCCTATGGTAAATAAGGGGGAGTGGGACGACGTAGGTTGCTCAAAGTCCAGACTGGGCGATCACATTTGATTGCTTGGAGCCGACGTAGCTGGTCAGCGTTGTAGTTTAATTCCTGGGAGATTTTAGTAATTTCTTCCTTGAGCTGGCGATTTTCGACAAGTAAACGCTGATTAACTTGTAGTTGTTCATTTTTAAACTGCTCTAACTCCTGGTTAAACATGCGTTGAAACTCAGCCCGTAAATCGGTTTTTAGGCTAACTAATTCCCGCTGTTGTTGGGCAATGGTTTCGTCTAAAAGCCCTAAATCCGTCGCTACCTTTTGCAGTAAATCCTGTCCTCCTAATTGATCTGCCAATTTGGCGATCGCCGTTAGTAGGGGTTCTAGTTTGAGCTGCTGTTGTTCTAAATCTGTTAATTGGGAGCTAACTTGCCCACTTTGGGTAGTCAAATCTGCAATTAATCCATTTATCTCCTGTTTTTGCTGTTCAAGGCTAGCTAATGTCAAATTCAACTGATCCTTAACCTCCGATCGCCATTGGGCAATTTGTTCTTTGCCTGCTTCAAAACTGGGTAGATAACGATCAATTATCGCCGTTGTCACTTGGTCAATGTGGCTATCTAATCCTGCTAACTGGGAAGCAATTTCTTCTAACTGGGCTAATTGGGCCAACAAAGCGTCCGCTCCCCCAAGTTGGGTTAGGGTTTGCCCCAGGCGATCGCCGTCGGTGCGTAACTGTTCCGTTTGCTGTTGCAATTGCTGGGCCATGGCTTGGGCTTCGCCAATTTGTCCAGTGATGGAGCGTAACTGTTCCAAGCGGTCAAAGTCTTGGCGCAGTTGATCAGGCCCGCCCATTTTTGTGATCACTTCTGTGACTTTTTCTGCTGTGACAATACTGTCTGTTAACTGTCCACTTCTTTGATCAATTTCTAAGAGCGAGCCTTGTAAATCTTCTACATCTTGATGGATAGTATGGAATTGCTCCTTGCATTGCTCTGCTGTTTGATTAATCTCAGCTTTGGCTTGGGTAATAATATTAGGGTCCCAAGCTTGCTGTAGTCCCTGGTGAATTAAATCGGTTAATTGTTGCAGAGCAGTAATGGTATCTTGATCAGAAACAAAATTTTGACTTGTCATTGTTTTACCAGATTAAAATTAATGATTGAGACAGAATTGAAAAGCAAACTTTAACCAACTTTTAGTTGTTCTTCTGTCCAGTTTTTCAGCAGGGGAATAAGTTTATCTGATGTCTTAAACCAGGAAGCATTATCAAACTTATTAGTGGAGGTTTCTAGTCCATAAAACCTTGCCAGTCGATCGGCTTCCAACGGCAGATGGCGGTGCTGTAAATCCTGCTGAATACCAGCCATAACTTCTTGGTAAGTGCCGGGGTCAGATTGCTTTCGGGACTGGGCTATTTCTGCCGCCTGCCAAGATTGGCCAAGACAACGGTAAATTAATGTTTGCAGTCGGGGTACTTCCTCTACTTCCGGTTGCTCAAAATACGCTTTCAAGGGAGCTTGCAATTCTGCATTGTTAAATAAAAGGTTGACAATATCCGCCTCAATTGCCATTGTTTCTTGACTGCTAATGTCATAGCTTTTCAGCACATAATACAAGTCATAGTAAAGTATTGGATCGCTTTGTAACGCACCTTCCAGGATAATTTCTCTGAGTCCTTGTCGCCCTGTGGCTGACGTGTCCAAACTGCTGGTTAATTCCGTAATCCAGCCGAGGGCATCGGTAACCTCTTTTGGATTTTGGTAATTTAGTCGCTCAACAGCATTAACGGTTTTCTCACCTTTAGTAATGGTTAAGTTCTCAAAAATTTCTTCTCCCATCTGCGCTAACTGTGCCTCAGTGGTAACAATGAGCAAACGGGAACGGGCTCGGGTAAGTTGGGTGTACCATTTGGTATAAGCCTCCATCCGACCGCCATTTTGGGGTAAATCGAATAAGCAAAAGGCAATACAGGAGTCAAATTCCCGCCCTTTAGCTTGGGAAACCGGCATAAATTCCAGAAATTTCACCCGGTCTGGGCTGACATGGTAATGGTCACTGCAAAACAGTCTGGCCCGGGCCGCTAAACGCCATTGCAGAGAGTGTTTTTCCTGCCATTCACTAATTTGTTGGGAAATGGTAGCCACCAGGGGATCTAAAAAGGTTTCCGCTGTGGTCAAATCAGGCTAAACCAGGAGCTTAACCGCATCCCCAGGTTTTTCAAAACAGAATTTAGGATCCGTTGGTTTTGGCAGCCATTTGGCATCCGCTGGCTTGGATGCATCTGCCCTTGCTTGAAAACGGTTAGCTAGGGTCAGGATAGACTCAGTGGTGCGGTAGTTATCCCATTGCAGCTCCCTGGTTTTATTAAGCTGGAGTCCTCCCCAGGTAAAGTCAACCGGGGCAATGCGTTGGTTAATGTCCCCCAACAGCCAGAGGTTTACTGGATGTTTTGCTTCCGTTTGCCAATGGTGACAAAGGTGCTTGATAATCTCGATTTCCTCCACCAAGTAGTCCTGGGCTTCATCAATGATGATGCTGGTGCCCCAACTTGGAGTAGGGGGAGCCGGCGGATTTTGCTGAAAATATTGCAAAACTTGCAGGGTATAGTCCCGGCGGCAGAGTTCTTCCTGTGTCCATGCCCCTTGCCACCATTGGGGTCGAATATCTCTCAATTCTTCAATTCTAGGTTTGTTGTCCCAAAAAACATCATCCTCCCGGCAATTTTTGTTGATAACGTAAAGCTGGTAAAGCAAAACGTCTCGGTAAGTAATGGGATCTCGGCCGCTGGTTTGCCAATGTCTATGTTGTTGAGCTATCTCTTGCAAGACTTGCAATTCTTTCGCTGGGGAAGCCACTTGAAATGGCAATTGGGGAAAAGCTTTTGCTAGCCATTGGTGAAACGTGCCAATGAATAAATTTTCCCCGGCGGGTTCCTGAAGACTTTGACGAATACAGCGGTATTTGGTTACCTGCTGGTCGATTAATGCTTCTGGCAAAAGGAAGACAACATTTTGCCCTACATAAGCCAATTCACAGGCTTTTTCAGCAGCATTTAGGGTTTTGCCTGTGCCCGGGGCTGATTGGTCAATGGTGGAATGGTAAGGAACGCGATGGTAGTCGGGATGGTTATTGCCATCATTGCGGTGGTAATTATCGGTTTTTACAGCTTCATTGGTATCTCTGATTTGTTGATCACTGGGCTGAGCTGAATAGAGATAACCTTCGTTAATGTACCAATCCCATTCCCAACCTGTTTCTCCATTCCATCCGTAACAGGGATCCCTGGGTAGATCATCAAATTCCCGTTTATAGGTGTCATCATCCCGCAGGACAGCGGCAATAACTTTATAGTGGCTGGGACTGTGGTCATCAAAAAATAGGCGTAGGTACCCTCCCCCTTCCAGTCTCCTTTTACGATATTCAGTACATTGACTATGGCGTAGGATATGGTTCCCGGCATTCATCCCCAGCGACAATTGCTCAAAAATATCTGGGATAACCCGATTATTCATCGCCGATCGCAGTTTGCGTAGTTGTTGGATGGCATGGCGGGTAATGTGAATGCTGACCATGGGGGCAAATCTCCAGAGGGGGATAGGAACAAATTTTTCTCAAGAGCCAACTACCATTGAACCCTACCATGGAAAACCCTTTTTCTATCTTAAAATTTAGTACGATGTACCGATCTATTTTTCAGAACTAGTCAGGTCGATTAAACGGTGGGCGATCGCCTGGATCATTAACTTATCCCTTAGATTGGCTTTACCCCGGCTGAGACCATAGACTACCCCGGTAATGGGTTGATCTTTGGTAGAAAGATTGACCTCATCGGAGGCATTACCCAAACGACTTTCAACGATCGCCAAGGGTGGTAAACCCAGGTCCTGGCAAAAGTTTAACCATTGCTCCCGTTCTGCCACAGTTTTGTAGAGAATAATGGCGTGGCTGGCTTCGGCCATAATTAAACGGTTTTCTGGGGACGGTAGACCACCAGTATCAATGAGGTTAATGGCTTCATTGGCAGACCGCACCCAATCCGCCGCCGTTTCGGCAAAAGTAGCATTCCAATCCCGCTTATTTTGGGCCCGGAGATTTTCCGCTAGGGCAGGATTATTGACCTGGGTTTGATGCAACCAAGCTCCTTCTCCGTCGGGACAGGCCCGGATCACGTAGGGATAGGGAGCGCCGATCTGGGAGCAGATGGCCTGGCGAATGCCTTCAATTAAGCAAGATTTCCCTGTTTGCGGAAAGCCACACACTGCTACTTTCAGCAGTGCACTGCCGCCAATGGGCACTTCAATCAAACTGCCTAATGGGTAGTCTGCATTACGGCTGATGGCCACAATGTAAACCCGATGCCCCGGCCGACAAACCTTGGGATCCAGGATGGCGATCGCCCCGTAGAGGGGAGTTAATCGTTGGGCCAATACATAGGCAATGGCCACCGACTGGGGCCCATCAACCTTTAACAGTTCGCCCCCAGTTAATTGTCCCTGGCGGATTAATTGATCAATTTGGCTGGCCGCATCCCGCACCAGGCGATCGCCACTGGCGGATTGTTCTCGGTTAAAGCCCACGTAGAGGGTATTTTCCCTCAGGTGCAAATGATAACTAACCATGGGAAGCTAAATCTTTGCTTAGAACCTGTTTATAAAGTCTGATTCTGCCCCCTAAATCCCCCAATACTGGGGGACTTTGACTTAGTTTCCCCCAAAACTTGGGGGGCCAGGGGGGCTTTTCAAACACGCTCTTAGCAAAGGGAATAATCACTATACTCAACAATAGAAAACCAGTTTTTCATGACCTTATAAAGTAGGGTTGGTTCAGCAACAACAATAATTTGCCCCATGGAATCTACGTTTGAATATTCTCCCACAGTCCCTCTACTTTCCCATCTGCTCCAGGGCAAGAGCTTGAAAAATCCCATCAATTTGGGCAAGGCGATACGGCTTTGGGTACTTCTGCGTTGCATCTATGGCCATGAATCTGACCCCATTTACTGCCATCTCAACGAGAGTTTTACCTACCCTGAGTGGCGTGACGCATTCTTCTTAGAACAAAAATTGTTTCATCAAAATTTTAATAGGGATAGTTTAGAACATAGTAATAACCAGTGTCCCTGCCATAAATCTATCCATCAATGGTTATTTGCCGACTATTTAGCAACGGATCAACAACAGTGGTATGAAGATTTTCGGGGAACTTGTTATCTGGCAGAAGATGCTGATATTCAAGGTTTTCTTGATACCTTAAGCTGGGAAAGAAGTAAATCTAATGATGGTAAAAATCGTTTATTTGCCTGTGTTCCTAGGACTATAAATAATAACCTTAAGGAGTTGGTCAAACTGGGTTATTTAGAAAAAATAGGTGATAAATTCCACAAGCTAGAGGAAATTGATTTTAGTTCTCTGGCCCAAAGTAAGCCGGTGGATGCTAACTTTAATTTTCCTAATTTGTCCTATATCCGCCACGAAGATCTCAGTGAAATACCGGATTTATTCCGGGCCACTATGGGCCAGAAACAGCGGTTTTTTATGCACGTTGATTATGTGGTAGCCAAAAGAGATCTAGATAATGATTGGCCCTACCGTTTTCAGCAACTGTGGCAGGAAAATGAGTTTCCCATCCTTAGGCTAGAGTATGACAGCGTAAGTTTACACCGCCTTGTTAAACGCATTACCTATCCGGTCTGCATCTATTATTACCAACGGGCTTTATATCTTTGTGCCTATGGCCAAGATCCCAAAGATAGAAATAAGTTGGATTGGTATAACTATCGCCTTGACCGTATTAAAGCCATGGCCAATTTAGATTGGTCTGATCCAGAAATTCCCTTGCCTTTACAGGAACAATACCAACAACAAAATTTGTTTACTGCTGATTACATTGATACCCAGTTAAGCCGAGGCTTTGGTTTTGATTTTTATAAACCCCTCAAAACCATGGTGCTCCGCTTTAATCAGGATTTTTCTGAGCGGTATATTGACGAAAGTTTCCGCCATGAAACCTTCAAAAAGTTTGACACTGTTCAGCAGTTATCCACTTGGTTAGGGCAACAACAGCTCCAGCCTACTGAAAAGGAACAGTTACAACGGGCAATTAAGCAATGGCAAGCCCAAGGGAAGCAAGAACCAACCCATAGTTATTTCCGCATGGACTATCGCGACCAGGACAATAACGTCATCATGCGTCTGCGAGCTTGGGGACCCAATGTGGAGGTGTTATTTCCCCTGGATTTACGGCAACGGATGGCGTCGGATGTGCAGGCCATGGCAGCCCTTTACTCCCATTAGCAAAATTAGTATTAATGAATTTTATGAATTTATCCCATCCTACTCCCCTCACTCCACGCTTTGGCGATGCTCTAGTATTAGCTAACCAGTTACATGCTCAACAATTTCGCAAGGGTTCCCCAGTGCCCTACATTAGCCATTTGCTGGGGGTAACGGCTTTAGTGCTGGAAATGGGCGGCAATGAAGATGAGGCGATCGCCGCTTTGCTCCATGATGCGGTGGAGGACCAAGGGGGAGAAGCCACTCTCAATGTAATTCGGGAAAAGTTTGGGGAAACCGTAGCTCAATTAGTGTTGGGGTGTTCCGATAGCTCCACAGTGCCGAAACCGCCCTGGGAAGAGAGAAAACAACAGCATTTACAAAAAATGTCTCGCATTTCCCTCGCTGTGCTGAAAATTTCTTTGGCGGATACTCTCCATAATGCCCGCACTATTGAGATCGACCTACACCGCTATGGGAATGATATTTGGCAAAAGTTCAGTCGGAGCAAATCTGGCATTATTTGGTACTATCAGTCTCTTTGGCAAATTTATCAAGACCGCAATCCTAACCCTTGGTCCAATGAGTTGATTGATATTATCAATGGTTGGGCTTACGGCAAGTAGTAAAAAAATTGAACAACGAAATGCTTAATATTTCTGGACGTGGAATGACTCTTGTTCAGGTTTATGACACTGTCAGCAATTGAGATACTTTTGCTGATCGTTTCAGTCCCCTAACGGGGAAAAGAGGGTGTTGAACGAGCCATGGGGTCACTATTGACCACCTCAGGCGCGTTTCAGTCCCCTGACGGGGAAAAGAGGGTGTTGAACCTTGGAAGAAGTTTCCCCTTATGGTAGCGAGCCTAATTATTATGGGGTTTCAGTCCCCTGACGGGGAAAAGAGGGTGTTGAACATCTCAGAACAGCAAAAACGGCAAAACTGGCAACGTTTCAGTCCCCTGACGGGGAAAAGAGGGTGTTGAACGGGTCCTGTTGTTCATGGCATAGTCCGTTGAGGGTGCTTTATTATGTTTCAGTCCCCTGACGGGGAAAAGAGGGTGTTGAACCAGAGGTAACTAAGGCCTTTGAAGACGAAGAGCCCTTGGAGTTTCAGTCCCCTGACGGGGAAAAGAGGGTGTTGAACTGGTCTCCCAGGCTCGGGTAAGTCAACCTACGCCAAGCAATGTTTCAGTCCCCTGACGGGGAAAAGAGGGTGTTGAACCCCTAGAAACCGCCAATGTCTTAGAAACTCCAAAGATAGAGTCTCGTTTCAGTCCCCTGACGGGGAAAAGAGGGTGTTGAACTGGACCGCAATTCGGCGGCGGCGCACTCTGGAGCGGTTTCAGTCCCCTGACGGGGAAAAGAGGGTGTTGAACACAGGTGGCGATTAGACAGGAGAACTTTTTAGGGTTCTCCCGTTTCAGTCCCCTGACGGGGAAAAGAGGGTGTTGAACGGTTATAGGAGAAATAGAAGAGGTCTCCTCCGCTAAAGTTTCAGTCCCCTGACGGGGAAAAGAGGGTGTTGAACAAAAGATGCACTACAAGATTTGCGCAAGATAACTCGTGATAACGTTTCAGTCCCCTGACGGGGAAAAGAGGGTGTTGAACGAAGTTGAAAGACTTCTTCCGGAAGCACAAACAATGGGCGGTTTCAGTCCCCTGACGGGGAAAAGAGGGTGTTGAACCCCAGGCTATCCGCCTAGAAGATGGCAATCTGTTCATGTTTCAGTCCCCTGACGGGGAAAAGAGGGTGTTGAACACAGTGTTTCATACTCTTTCTCAGAGGCGAGGAGGAGTTTCAGTCCCCTGACGGGGAAAAGAGGGTGTTGAACTTAAGGCTGAGCTTGTGCAGGAGCAAGAGGTAAAAGTTTCAGTCCCCTGACGGGGAAAAGAGGGTGTTGAACCTATATGTCAAAGCGCAGGAGGGTTAGCCACAAAGGCTAGGTTTCAGTCCCCTGACGGGGAAAAGAGGGTGTTGAACCAGCGCCAAAATTCACTTGGCTGGCACGCCAAATATCGCCGTTTCAGTCCCCTGACGGGGAAAAGAGGGTGTTGAACCATCCCTTGCTCCGGGAAGGTTGTTGTGGCCATGTTGTTTCAGTCCCCTGACGGGGAAAAGAGGGTGTTGAACCAGCGCCAAAATTCACTTGGCTGGCACGCCAAATATCGCCGTTTCAGTCCCCTGACGGGGAAAAGAGGGTGTTGAACCATCCCTTGCTCCGGGAAGGTTGTTGTGGCCATGTTGTTTCAGTCCCCTGACGGGGAAAAGAGGGTGTTGAACATAAGAGCCCCGGTCTAACCGGGAGGTACCCTCTAGGTGGTTTCAGTCCCCTGACGGGGAAAAGAGGGTGTTGAACAGCTTGTACAGCCATCTCCTTAGGCGCAGCTGCACCGTTTCAGTCCCCTGACGGGGAAAAGAGGGTGTTGAACTGTGCATCGAGCAAGGCCGTTGCCTAGCTTACGAGGTTTCAGTCCCCTGACGGGGAAAAGAGGGTGTTGAACAGCTAAGGAGTGGTGGGATAAACGTATACCAGAATCGTTTCAGTCCCCTGACGGGGAAAAGAGGGTGTTGAACCGCGAGGTGTAGGATCACCCCTCCAGGGCGCAGGAGGCGGTTTCAGTCCCCTGACGGGGAAAAGAGGGTGTTGAACCTCTAAGGAGTGGCGGTTACGCCGATACGTAACCGTTTCAGTCCCCTGACGGGGAAAAGAGGGTGTTGAACTTCTTATTTTTGTCCACTCAATCGCATTATTCTGCTTCTTGTTTCAGTCCCCTGACGGGGAAAAGAGGGTGTTGAACAGATTAGGCAATGTCTAGCTAGGGTAACGCTCCCTATAGTGTTTCAGTCCCCTGACGGGGAAAAGAGGGTGTTGAACTGTTGTACCGAGACGAATACTACAACCCCGACACCAGGTTTCAGTCCCCTGACGGGGAAAAGAGGGTGTTGAACATTAAGGATGTGATCCGATCCATAGAAGATTCCGCTCGTGTTTCAGTCCCCTGACGGGGAAAAGAGGGTGTTGAACAGCCTTGATGGCGTTGCGGCGTTTGATAAGAGAGCGCAGTTTCAGTCCCCTGACGGGGAAAAGAGGGTGTTGAACTCAATTGCAGTATCATCCCTCGGCAAGAGGGGAAATAGAAGTCTAGTTTCAGTCCCCTGACGGGGAAAAGAGGGTGTTGAACCAATATCTAGATCGCCGCTAGTGATTAACCGCCCTGTTTCAGTCCCCTGACGGGGAAAAGAGGGTGTTGAACTGTGCCTGTTTCTAGCTTTGGTGGTCAATCCTACCAAGCGGGTTTCAGTCCCCTGACGGGGAAAAGAGGGTGTTGAACTTAGAATTGAAAAAAGCTTGGGTTATTAGAATAGAGCGTTTCAGTCCCCTGACGGGGAAAAGAGGGTGTTGAACTGCAAGATCTCTATCCTTTATTAGGGATGGGTATATTTAAGTTTCAGTCCCCTGACGGGGAAAAGAGGGTGTTGAACGGGGTGCGTCTACAGCTGCCCTCGTGGCAGCGGGGGTTTCAGTCCCCTGACGGGGAAAAGAGGGTGTTGAACTGAGTTGGTAGCTCCGGTCAAAGGTAACTATAACTTTTCGCTAGTTTCAGTCCCCTGACGGGGAAAAGAGGGTGTTGAACTCAACTCACCTGGACGGCGATCGCCGAAAAGTTTGAGAAACTGTTTCAGTCCCCTGACGGGGAAAAGAGGGTGTTGAACACGGCCGATTCAAATCCTCTAATCCGAAAATGTGGCGGGGGTTTCAGTCCCCTGACGGGGAAAAGAGGGTGTTGAACGAGCACCACCTCGATGCCCACCACTCGGGCTGCCCGTTGTTTCAGTCCCCTGACGGGGAAAAGAGGGTGTTGAACGTTGAGGAATTAACCTCTTCCTATGCGCAGATGCACGAGTTTCAGTCCCCTGACGGGGAAAAGAGGGTGTTGAACTCAGGATGGCTTGCCGTGCCTGTGCTAGTTGACTTTGGCTCGTTTCAGTCCCCTGACGGGGAAAAGAGGGTGTTGAACTGCAGGCCATCGGCAGGTGGCAACTCCAGTCCGCCCAGGTTTCAGTCCCCTGACGGGGAAAAGAGGGTGTTGAACTGTCCGGCACCAGCGTGTCCAGCGACATCTCGACCCGCGGTTTCAGTCCCCTGACGGGGAAAAGAGGGTGTTGAACTGTGCAGCTTATTCATGATGTGAGGATTCGTGAAGAGGTGTGACGTTTCAGTCCCCTGACGGGGAAAAGAGGGTGTTGAACCTTTCAAACAGAAGTGGCGAAAATAGCCTTAATAGGTTTCAGTCCCCTGACGGGGAAAAGAGGGTGTTGAACGTGGGGCCTCGGACAGGAGGACAACTCGCGCCCGGCCCAGTTTCAGTCCCCTGACGGGGAAAAGAGGGTGTTGAACTTGTCGAGCTTAGTAGTGTGGTTTCTTTGCCGGATAACGGTTTCAGTCCCCTGACGGGGAAAAGAGGGTGTTGAACGTGGGGCCTCGGACAGGAGGACAACTCGCGCCCGGCCCAGTTTCAGTCCCCTGACGGGGAAAAGAGGGTGTTGAACTTGTCGAGCTTAGTAGTGTGGTTTCTTTGCCGGATAACGGTTTCAGTCCCCTGACGGGGAAAAGAGGGTGTTGAACCCGCTCATCACCTTTAGGGCTGGCATCCCGTTATCAGTTTCAGTCCCCTGACGGGGAAAAGAGGGTGTTGAACTGCCTAAAACACTCATCGAGAACTACAAATACCAAGGTTTCAGTCCCCTGACGGGGAAAAGAGGGTGTTGAACTTATGAGTCCAACAGCCATTAGGAGGCATTATGCAACTCACAGTTTCAGTCCCCTGACGGGGAAAAGAGGGTGTTGAACTCCCACCACGGGGGCGGGGACTCCAACCCCCCAAGCCCCGGTTTCAGTCCCCTGACGGGGAAAAGAGGGTGTTGAACCGGGAGTTATTGACGACCCCGATTGGTTCTACTACAGTTTCAGTCCCCTGACGGGGAAAAGAGGGTGTTGAACCCTATCACACTGAAAAACAGTCTGTATGCGGTTTTCGAGGTGCCAATCCGCCAAACAAGAGGTAGACGTTTAACGATTTGTTACGTACTGAAAACATAACAATAAAAAGCCTTATTTTTGGCTATAAAGGTCATAGTAATACCTAAATTTGCTGAAAGCAAGCATTAATCCATAAAACTTTACATAAGCTCCGTCAGACAAAGTCAGGCTCACTGCTACAACGTCCGCTGAAAATCGTCAAGTGCTTAACAAAACTTGATCTGATTTGGGAAGCAATTACAGAAGCAAATATTGTCTATGGTAGTGTCCACGAGTTTTATTTTTTACTTCGAGCAAACGCTGACACGACAAGGGTTTGAGACTTATGGCCAGTGTCAACGAGTTGTTGTAATAGCCCTAATTTTGTCGGGATAGACACATTTTGAACCCATAGAAAGGGTAAACTAACATAAATAAACCCAGTCGCGGGTTGGGTGTGTCAGCACCGTTCCCCCACTGGGAGTAACCTATAGCGAGGTCACAATGAGCATTTTACGATACGAAGAAAACGGTATTGAGTTTTTCACTGTGCAGGCCACAGGGGAATCAGGCATGAGCCAATCGGGGTTAGCTCGGTTGTGCGGAGTTGACGAAAAAAGCATCCGAGTAGTACTCAAATCAGTTCGGAGCAGTTCCTGCTCAAATTTCCTGAAACCCTTGCAAAATATAGAGCTAACAGTTCGGAACAGTTATCACGAGTTTAAAAATGTGACCATCCTGCGGGATACAGTTTGCGCCCATATTTTGGAGTGGTATGCCTTTGAATCCCAACGGCCTAATGAAACTGCTCGGCAAGCCTTTCGCAAATTTGCCTCCATGGGAATTCGCACCTGGATTCAGGGCATCACCGGTTGGGAACAAGGCACAGAAGCCCTAACACTGGAACCTGAGGCAAAAAAAACAACCGCAGATCTCGGCAAAATCAAAACAGAGCTAGAGCAACTAGAACATTCCCTGCTGGTGGCCCTCAAACATCGCCACGCCATCCACAACATAGTGGAGCAACCCACCGTGGTGGATCTGACCCTCCAGCAAATTATTCACACCGCCGTCCATGTGCAAGCCAAAACCTTGAACGAAGCCCTAAAGCAATTGGCCCTGTTGCGCCATTGGTTCACGGAATGGGATTTTAGTGCCTTAATGGATGCAAACCAAATCAGCCAACATAATCAGTTTTGGGAAGAAGTGGGTACCCTACGGGCTGAAAACGAAGCCCTGACCCGTCGTTTAGCAATTTTGCAAGCCCAACGGTCTAATTTGCCCTACACTTCCCCAGAACAGGCCAAAATGAACCTGGAAGAGCGGATAGAATGGCTCACCCAAGCCCTATTAACCCACCAAAAACGACCCGACGGCGATCGGGCTAAAAAGATTTGTCGGTTACAGGCCACCATCCTCGCCCGCTATGAAGCTGGGGAATCCCTCAAGGCGATCGCCCAGGAGCTGGAATTGGATTATGAAACAGCCAGGACCTATGTGAAAAGGACTCGAGCTAATTTGCGGCTCCAAGTAGTAATGTCCTGAGCTAGGTTGGGCATCACGCTAAAATCGGTGTGTGCCAGGAAAACCCAGGTCATTTTGGGACATCTACAACTATGCCAACCATAGAAACAGACCTGAAAGAGATCCTAACCAAGATTGATGATCATCTCGGCAAAATTGATGATCGTCTGGGCCGATTGGAGACAGGGCAGGCCAGAATGGAGGAAAAACTGGGTAATTTGGATAGTCGTGTAGAGAAACTAGAGGACAGTCAGAGCAAGCAAATTTGGACATTGATCGGTATCATCGGCACAACCGTTATCGGTGTTATGATTCGCTATGTTTTAACTGCCCTCCCCAATCCGTGACCAACACAACCAAAAATCCCTCAACGGCGATCGCCATTAACATTAAGACGTGGGGAGCCACCCAAAAAGTTTAGCCGCCCCGGCAATGAGGGCAACGATTAAAGCAGTCAGAATTCCCCTGTTGAGAAATTCCTGGTTTTCCAGCCGTTTGCCAATGCCAGAGACTTTTTCATCAAGGGTTTTGATTTGTCCTGTTAACTTTTCATCAACAGCCTTAATTTGCCCCGTTAACCTTTCATCAAGGGCATTGATTTGTCCAGTTAACTTTTCATCAAGGGCACTGATTTGCCCTTTTATTTCTGCTTGGGAAACCTTGAGTTCATTAAGATCCTTTTGGATACTGACTAAAATATCCTCTAGCTTAATTTCAACGGTGGGGTTAGGCATGGGCTGATATCCTGGCTATCAAGCAGTTCCTATCTGCTTTGAAGATAACCGATTTGGGAAGAAGTCTGCTCTGTTTTTTGACTATTTGCTTAAAAGGCTTTAGAGAATCAGAAAATCTGGTGGCTCATACAGGTCAGGGCTACCGAAAATTTTAGCTTGGCTGCGGCTTTGTCTCTGGAGTGGATAGGCCCGTAAACTATCCTCCTTTAAATTTAACTCCTTCAGCCATCGGCGATGTAGTAAATCCGTCAATACCTTTTCTGGTAATGGACATTCAAACACCGAATATTGGACCCGTTGACAACGTTGTTCGAGTAACTTTGCCAATTTACGGCGGCGTTTGTCGTCCCGCACATCGTAACAAACTAACCAAAAATCCATGGCTTTTCCCTAGGACAACGTGAACGGTTCATAGTCCAAACTTGATTCCAAACAACATCGTCCCAAACAGCGGGCCTGCTCCAAAATAATTTGCTGGAGTTTTAGTCGACGGGATTGGGGACTGTAAAGAAAGCTGGTTTGTAGAATACTCTCCAACTCCGTCAGAAATAGCTTTTTTGCCGTTATACCCAGCCATATTCCTAGCCCATCATAGGATGGTTCAAAATCTAGAGGGTCCAATATACCAGAGCGGAGCAAACGCACAATGGCTTGATCCACTACTACTGGGCGAAACTCCTCCATTAAATCTAGGGCCAGATTAGGGCGATAGGGCTGGGTGGCATGGAAAAATCCGAGGTAGGGATCTAAACCTGCCTGGACGATGGCAGAAAATACCCGAGCCAGTAGCACTCCATAGCCCCAACTGAGTAACGCATTCACGGGATCTTTGGGGGGACGACGATTCCGCCCCGTAAAAGACCAGCCTTCCGGTAGGCAAAATTGAAAAACCTGATAGTAATGTTTAGCACAAATGCCCTCAATGCCCATTAATTGATCTCGGGAAGAATTACCAAGACCGGAGCGCAATGATAAACGATAGGCCCCAATCAGGTCGATCGCCTCCGCCAGGGCATTATTTTTTTTCCCCGTGTCTCGGTGACGACGTTGGAGGATGGCCCGTTGATTGGTCACCTTACCTAAAATTAACCGTTGGGCTAAGGCTGTGCCAAACGTGGAGTCCAGCACCCGATATTGGGCAATGCGGGTGAGGGGATTGGTGGCAAACTGCCCCTGTAAACGGCCCCGAAATTGACCATCCCGCCGCAAAAAAATGGTTTCAATGCCCTGATCCATCAAAACGGCGATCGCCACATCGGTTAACTGCACGCCGGGAAAGAGCACTAGCAAGTCGATCTCCGCTAAGCGGGTAATGACCTGCCGGGATTTTTGTTTGATCTGTAGTTGCTGATTGTGATAACTGACCTTGGTTCCGGGTTCTGTCAGGTAAATACTAGTCATTAAACATTTTTGCTAAAGTTCTATTTAGAAATAAAAGTTAATAAATATTTTTCTATTACCTTGTAATATAAAGAGAAAAAAGAAGTTTAACAACTATAGTATTTTGTCAAAGCGGTTTTAAACTACTAATTATGGAAAACCCTAATCAATACCAAAACTATGCCCAGCAAATGGATAAAGAAAAATCAGAGCGACTAGTTCGTAAAACTTTGTATATTTCTCGTCGAGCCATTTGGGTGAACATTCTTTTGTCCATTTTGATCTCTTACGTTGCAGGTTATATTCACACCCGCCGCTGGAAAGCTTTGGGGATTGTTGTTGTGGGGACTTTCGTATTTGGTTTCTTGACTGCCTCAGAAAATGAAAGCCTTGAAGAAGCGGTGGAAAGAGGGATAACTCTTTCTCCTTTATTTGGTTTGATTGGGACTATTGATAACAGCTTGGCCATTCGTCGGGCCCGCCAAACAGTAGCCAATGGTAATGTTGACGCCCCGGGGAACCAATGAAAATCATTATTACTGCCAAGGGTGCATTGCTCCGTAATCTGGCCACAGCTTTAGTCAATGGTGCGATTACCCTGACTATTTTGCTGATT
The DNA here is from genome assembly GCF_014698595.1 of Synechocystis sp. FACHB-908. NCBI lineage: Bacteria > Bacillati > Cyanobacteriota > Cyanophyceae > Synechococcales > Merismopediaceae > Synechocystis > Synechocystis sp. FACHB-908. The sequence goes on from NZ_JACJTH010000004.1 coordinate 36,642, forward strand.
GCGCCTTTGGGTTTACTAGCAGTGATCACCAACACTGTTCTGATCATGATCTCCACTTTTGTGGTTAACAGCTTTGGCGATCGGGTAGTGCAGTGGGTCCTTAAACCCGAAACCATGGGGGCACAAATTGGTTATGGAGAGCAAACTAACGTTAATAAAGAAAACCTATTACCGGGGCAAGGATTGCCTCAATCACGGGATCAAGGACCTCGTAATTATTGAACATTGGCTAAGGCCCGCTTAGCTCGTTTGCTGTAGGTGCGGGCTGTCTCATAAGGTAACTGTAAATCCAGGGCGATTTCTTGCAATGATTCCCCCTGTTCTCGGCGGACAAAAATAGTGGCTAGCGTATGGCAAATTTCCTGGGCTCTCTGCCCTCCTGTCCGTTGACGCTGGGCTAGGAGGAGAGAGGCGCATTGATCTATCCGTTGCGTTAACACCTGAGTCTGTAAATCTTCTTGGAGGCACGCAAAAGTTTTTAGGTCCGGGGTAGCCCAGCCCGCCATTGTTTGCCCCAAACCAAAGGTGGTTTTATGCCCAGTGCCACAGTAGGGTCCATATCGACAGAGGGCATGGAACAAGCGGCCATAATCATCCCCATCATTACGGGCCTGGGGCGTAAGGACTAGGGACACTGCTCCCACAAATCCCACCACTGAGCCTTGTTTTCCCGCTGTGGTCTTCACCGACTCCAACCAATGGCGATCGATCACCACATTTTGGGGCACCCAATAGTCCAAAAATGGCTCCGGCTCGAACGCCAAACCAGAAAAATCATTCCAACGCCGTAGATAACTTTGCAGAACATTGCGGGGCTCTGGTAACGGATAGTGATTGCCTTGGCGACGGAAACTGGTAGGGCTAGTGAAAGTAAACTCTTGCCGTCGGGGTAAAGCACCCTGGGGCCATAACTGTTGATAGTTATGGGGGGCTAGGTAACAATCAACGGCTTCTACCCATAATGTTTGGCGAGCTAGGACAATTTTGTTTGGCAAACGGGCTAGCCAAGGTTGTAAAGCTTCGATTAAAGCCCCTGATAGTAAATTTAATTGCCAATGGTAGGTCTTATTTATTTGCCAGTGCCAATGACCTTCTTGCCAGAGGGTAGGCCCTATCAGGCGGGAAATGGTGAAGGGCTTTTCCCCTTGACCATCATGGAGCCAGGCAGAAACATCGGGATCAATGGCCTGCACTTGATGCAAAAACCAAGCATGGAGTCCTTTAACGTAATGACTTTCCAGGCGACAGGGGCGGTCGAAGCGCAGTTGCCAGCGTAATCCCACCATTTCGGCCCCAGCTAAGGATTTTAGATCCACCACGTATCCCCACCCCTGTTGATTAAACGATAGTTAACAAATATTTACCTTAAATTTGCCCAAGAATTGATCCCCTTTCGGAAATCTGGACTACCTTGAGGACAATCGACTAATAATTTTTACGTAAATGTAAACTTAAGAAAACATTTATGAACTTTTACCAAGATAGTTACATTGCTTGGCTCTAGGATGTTAATAGTAGATGTACCAAGCAAAAATACATAAGTAAAAGATAATTATTTTTTGATGTTTGATCGACCATGGTGGGGATAAGTTAAAAGTACTGCAACACTTCGTCCTATCCGACCCTTTCGTTAAGTCAAATTTTTATGTTTCTAGTTCTAATTGAGACTTCCGGTAATCAGCATTTTATTTTCTCGACTAATAAACTAAGGGAAAATATTGGTGCATCAGAGTTGACCTATCTTGCTACAACGGAAATATTGTTCCAGGGGGTGGATAGGGTTTTCCAGACTAACTACTATGACCAATGGTCTGACACAAACTCCCTAAATTTTTTGGCAGATAGTAAGCTTAATCCCGCCATTGATGATCCTAAAAATAACGCTGACATTGAAATTTTATTGGCTACCTCTGGAAAGGCGATCGCCCTGGTGAAAGAAGAGGGCAAGGCTAAACAATTAATTAAAGAAGTTACCAAGCAGGCCCTAATCAATGCCCCGGGTTTAGAAATTGGTGGTATTTATGTGAATTGTAATTGGCAAGATAAATTAGGGGTTGCCAAAGCAGTTAAAGAAGCCCATAAACAGTTCGAAGTAAATAGGGCTAAACGGGCTGGGGCTAATGGTCGCTTTTTGCGGTTACCGATCGCCGCTGGGTGCAGTGTAAGTGAATTGCCTGCCTCTGATTTTGACTATAATGCCGATGGTGACAAGATTCCTGTTTCTACAGTCAGTAAAGTTAAACGGGAGACTGCGAAATCTGCCAAAAAACGTTTGCGGAGCGTTGATGGTCGGCTAGTTAACGACCTAGCACAATTAGAAAAGTCCTTTGACGAATTAGATTGGTTAGCAGTGGTCCATGCCGATGGTAATGGTTTGGGGCAAATTTTACTAAGTCTTGAGAAATATATTGGTGAGCAAACAAACCGCAATTATATTGATAAATATCGTAGACTTTCTTTAGCCCTGGATAACTGCACCATCAACGCTTTTAAAATGGCGATCGCTGTCTTCAAAGAAGATTCCAAAAAAATTGATTTACCCATTGTCCCATTGATTTTAGGTGGAGATGACCTAACGGTAATTTGTCGGGGGGACTACGCCCTAGAATTCACCAGGGAATTTCTTGAAGCATTTGAAGGGCAGACAGAAACACATGATGATATCAAAGTAATAGCCCAAAAAGCCTTTGGCGTTGATCGCCTTTCTGCCTGCGCTGGGATCAGTATTATTAAGCCCCATTTTCCCTTCTCTGTTGCCTATACTTTGGCGGAAAGATTAATTAAATCAGCTAAGGAGGTCAAACAAAAAGTTACTGTGACAAATAGTTCGCCAATAACTCCTTTTCCCTGCTCTGCCATTGATTTTCATATTCTCTATGACAGTAGCGGCATTGATTTTGACCGTATTCGTGAAAAATTACGGCCGGAAGATAATACCGAGCTTTACAACCGTCCCTATGTGGTGACAGCAGCGGAGAACCTCAGCCAAGCCCAGGGTTATGAATGGTCCCAGGCCCACAGTTTGCAAACACTAGCGGATCGGGTTAGTTATTTACGTTCCGAAGATGGGGAAGGAAAATCTGCATTACCCAGCAGTCAAAGCCATGCCCTACGAACGGCATTGTACCTAGAGAAAAATGAAGCAGACGCTCAATATAGCTTAATTAGCCAACGCTACAAAATTCTCAAAAACTTTGCGGAGGACGGAGAGAATAAATCACTATTTCATCTCGAAAATGGCAAGTACGTCACCAGATTTTTAGATGCACTGGATGCCAAAGATTTTTTTGCTAACGCTAACCATAAAAACCAAGGAGAATAACTATGCGAGGAATTGAGATAACCATAACCATGCAGAGTGATTGGCACGTTGGCACTGGCATGGGTCGGGGGGAACTGGACAGTGTTGTACAACGGGATGGAGATAATCTGCCCTATATTCCCGGCAAAACCTTAACAGGTATTCTGCGGGATAGCTGTGAACAGGTTGCCCTAGGTTTAGATAATGGTCAAACCCGAGGGCTTTGGCATGGGTGGATTAATTTTATTTTTGGCGATCAACCTGCCCTAGCTCAAGGAGCTATTGAGCCAGAACCTAGACCTGCCCTAATCGCCATTGGTTCTGCACACCTTGACCCTAAGTTAAAAGCGGCTTTTCAGGGCAAAAAACAATTGCAAGAGGCGATCGCCTTTATGAAGCCAGGGGTGGCTATCGATGCAATCACGGGCACAGCTAAGAAAGATTTTTTACGCTTTGAAGAAGTAGTTCGTTTGGGAGCGAAATTAACTGCGGAAGTTGAGTTAAATTTACCCGATAATTTGAGCGAAACCAATAAAAAAGTTATTGCTGGTATTTTAGCCAGTGGAGCAAAGTTAACCGAGAGATTAGGCGGTAAACGTCGCCGGGGCAATGGGCGCTGTGAATTAAAATTTAGTGGTTATTCTGATCAACAAATTCAATGGTTGAAAGACAATTATCAATCTGTTGATCAACCACCTAAGTATCAACAAAATAAATTACAATCTGCCGGAGATAATCCAGAACAGCAACCCCCTTGGCATATTATTCCCTTAACCATTAAAACCCTTTCTCCTGTTGTTTTACCAGCTCGTACAGTCGGTAACGTTGTCGAATGTTTAGACTATATTCCCGGGCGTTATCTACTGGGCTATATTCACAAAACCCTAGGGGAATATTTCGACGTTAGTCAGGCAATCGCCGCTGGGGATTTAATTATTACCAATGCCACGATAAAAATTGATGGTAAAGCAGGACGAGCTACCCCATTTTGTTTGTTTGGGGAAAAACTAGATGGAGGATTAGGTAAAGGTAAAGGAGTTTATAACCGTTTCCAAGAATCGGAACCTGATGGCATTCAATTAAAGGGAGAACGGGGCGGCTATGTTGGCCAATTTGAACAGGAGCAAAGGAATCTGCCAAATACGGGGAAAATTAATTCAGAGTTATTTACCCATAACACCATTCAAGATGATGTCCAGCGGCCCACCAGTGATGTGGGGGGAGTTTATAGCTATGAAGCTATTATAGCCGGACAAACATTCGTCGCTGAGTTACGTTTACCAGATAGCTTAGTCAAGCAAATTACAAGCAAAAATAAAAATTGGCAAGCTCAACTAAAAGCTACAATTCGCATTGGTCAGTCTAAAAAAGATCAGTATGGCAAAATCGAAGTTACGTCGGGAAACTCTGCTGATTTGCCTAAGCCTACGGGCAACAATAAAACTCTTTCTATTTGGTTCTTATCCGATATCCTTCTCCGAGGCGATCGCCTAAATTTTAATGCTACTCCGGATGATCTCAAAAAATACTTAGAAAATGCTCTGGATATCAAGCTCAAAGAACGATCAGACAATGATTTAATTTGCATTGCTCTCCGTTCCCAGCGGACAGAATCCTGGCAAGTACGGTGGGGTTTACCCCGGCCATCTCTAGTGGGTTGGCAAGCTGGTAGTTGTCTGATTTATGACATTGAATCTGGCACTGTTAATGCCGAAAAATTGCAAGAATTAATGATCACCGGCATTGGCGATCGGTGTACAGAGGGTTACGGTCAAATCGGTTTTAACGATCCATTACTTTCGGCTTCCCTAGGAAAGTTGACAGCTAAGCCTAAAGCTTCTAACAATCAGTCCCAAAACAGCCAATCCAACCCATTACCCACTAATCATCCTACCCAAGATTATGCTCGATTAATTGAAAAAGCGGCTTGGCGGGAAGCAATTCAAAATAAAGCCTTAGCCTTGGCATCTAGCCGAGCGAAACGGGAAGAAATTTTAGGCATTAAAATTATGGGAAAAGATAGTCAACCCACCATGACTCAATTAGGAGGATTTCGCTCCGTATTAAAACGGCTACACTCAAGAAATAATCGAGATATTGTCACAGGTTATTTAACAGCTCTAGAGCAGGTTTCTAATCGAAAAGAAAAATGGAGTAATACCAGCCAAGGATTAACTAAAATTCGTAATTTAGTCACCCAGGAAAATCTCATTTGGAATCATCTTGATATTGATTTTTCGCCGTTAACTATTACCCAAAATGGTGTTAATCAGCTAAAGTCTGAACTTTGGGCGGAAGCAGTGCGAACCCTTGTTGACGCTATCATTCGGGGTCATAAACGGGACTTAGAAAAAGCTCAAGAAAACGAATCTAATCAACAGTCACAGGGAGCAGCTTAACACCATGGCTAGAAAAGTTACTACACGCTGGAAAATTACAGGCACATTAATTGCAGAAACCCCTTTACACATTGGTGGTGTGGGTGGCGACGCTGATACGGATTTAGCCCTGGCGGTTAATGGTGCGGGTGAATATTATGTGCCAGGGACAAGTTTAGCCGGTGCTCTGCGGGGTTGGATGACCCAGTTATTGAATAATGATGAGTCCCAAATTAAAGATCTTTGGGGTGATCATTTAGATGCAAAACGGGGAGCTAGCTTTGTTATTGTTGACGATGCGGTTATCCATATACCCAATAATGCTGATGTTGAAATTAGGGAGGGTGTTGGCATCGATCGCCATTTTGGAACCGCCGCCAATGGGTTTAAATATAGCCGAGCAGTTATTCCCAAGGGTTCTAAATTTAAATTGCCATTAACTTTTGACAGTCAAGATGATGGGCTACCGAATGCGTTGATTCAATTGTTGTGTGCCTTAGAAGCAGGGGATATTCGCCTTGGGGCCGCAAAAACCCGGGGTTTAGGTCGCATTAAACTAGATGATTTAAAGTTAAAATCCTTTGCTTTAGATAAACCAGAAGGTATTTTTTCTGCTTTATTAGACCAAGGTAAAAAATTAGATTGGAATCAATTAAAAGCAAACGTTACCTACCAGTCTCCTCCCTATCTAGGTATTAGTATTACCTGGAATCCCAAAGATCCCGTCATGGTGAAAGCTGAAGGGGATGGACTGGCGATCGATATTTTGCCCCTCGTTAGTCAAGTGGGAAGTGATGTTCGATTTGTCATTCCCGGCAGTTCCATTAAGGGGATTTTACGAACCCAGGCTGAACGTATTATTCGTACTATTTGCCAGTCTAATGGTTCTGAGAAAAACTTCCTAGAACAATTACGAATCAATCTGGTTAATGAATTATTTGGGTCTGCTTCTTTGAGCCAAAAACAAAATGGCAAGGATATAGATCTGGGTAAAATCGGAGCCTTGGCAGTGAATGATTGTTTTTCTAGTTTATCCATGACCCCAGATCAATGGAAAGCGGTAGAGAATGCCACGGAGATGACGGGGAATTTACAGCCTGCTCTTAAACAAGCTACGGGTTATCCCAATAATATTAGCCAAGCTTACAAAGTACTTCAACCGGCCATGCACGTCGCTGTAGATCGGTGGACAGGGGGAGCTGCCGAAGGAATGCTTTACAGCGTGCTCGAACCCATTGGGGTCACCTGGGAACCGATCCAAGTTCACTTGGACATTGCCCGTCTCAAAAATTATTACCACGGTAAGGAAGAAAAACTTAAACCGGCGATCGCCCTATTGCTTCTTGTATTGCGGGATTTAGCTAACAAAAAAATTCCCGTAGGCTATGGCACTAACCGCGGTATGGGAACGATTACTGTCAGTCAAATCACCCTCAATGGCAAAGCCCTCCCCACTGAACTTGAACCTTTAAACAAAACAATGACTTGTCCTAATCTCACCGATCTAGATGAGGCATTTCGTCAGGACTTAAGCACTGCTTGGAAAGAGTGGATTGCCGATCCCATTGATCTATGCCAGCAGGAGGCCGCCTAATGAAGAACCTTTACCACTACCACCAATATGAAATTACCCTCGAATCCGCCGTCGATTCTTGCAAAAACCATCTCCAAGCGGCGATCGGGCTGTTGTATTCTCCCCAAAAGTGTGAACTAGTCAAACTGGATAACTCAGGCAAGTTAGTTGATTCTTACAATCGTCTTAAGTTCAATAACCTAGGCGTATTTGAAGCCCGCTTCTTTAATCTCAATTGTGAACTGCGATGGGTCAATGAATCTAATGGTAATGGCACTGCCGTCTTGCTTTCAGAATCGGATATTACCTTAACTGGTTTTGAGAAAGGTTTACAGGAATTTATTACGGCGATCGACCAACAGTATTTACTCTGGGGTGAACCCGCTAAACATCCCCCTAATGCTGATGGCTGGCAACGACTAGCGGAAGCAAGGATCGGGAAACTCGATATTCCCCTCGATAACCCGTTAAAACCCAAAGATCGAGTTTTTCTCACCAGCGAAGAGTACATTGCTGAAGTAGATGATTTTGGTAATTGTGCCGTTATTGACGAACGTTTAATTAAATTGGAGGTTAAGTAAAATGACAGTCGGAACATTGGGCGTTGTTGGCAGTGCTAAAAACCTCAAATTACAACTTAGTTTTATCAACACAAGGCAACAGTATGTTCAAATAACACTTTTTGAGCGAAATTCTTTTAAGGTTGCTGAGGAAGAATTTTCTACTGAACTTGTGGAAATCATTAAAACAGCACTACCAACTCTCAAAAATAAAAAAGTTGAATTTGAGGAAGATGGCGATCAAATTAAACAAATCCGAGAAAAAGGTCAAGCTTGGGTTGGTGCCGCAGAACAGATTGCACCTTATGTTCTTCCTTCTGGAAATATTACTGAAACACCCAGAAATGTTAACGCTAGCAACTTTCATAACCCCTACAACTTTGTCCCAGCCCTACCCCGCGATGGCATAACCGGAGATTTAGGCGACTGTGCTCCTGCTGGTCATAGCTATTACCATGGCGATAAATACAGCGGCAGAATTGCCGTCAAACTAACAACCGTTACCCCTCTATTGATTCCTGACGCTTCAAAAGAAGAGATAAATAACAACCATAAAACCTATCCGGTTCGTATCGGCAAAGATGGCAAGCCCTATCTACCTCCCACTTCCATTAAGGGAATGTTGCGCTCTGCCTATGAAGCGGTCACTAATTCCCGCTTAGCCGTGTTTGAAGATCATGACTCTCGCTTGGCCTATCGAATGCCTGCCACCATGGGATTGCAAATGGTTCCTGCCCGCATTGAAGGTGATAATATTGTTCTTTACCCAGGAACCTCAAGGATAGGCAATAATGGCCGACCAGCTAACAATGATCCTATGTATGCGGCATGGCTTCCTTACTATCAAAATCGTATTGCTTATGATGGTAGTCGTGATTATCAGATGGCTGAGCATGGTGATCATGTCAGATTTTGGGCTGAGCGATATACCAGAGGAAACTTCTGCTATTGGCGTGTCAGACAAATTGCACGACACAATCAAAATTTAGGTAATCGGCCTGAACGAGGACGTAATTACGGTCAACATCATTCAACAGGAGTCATTGAACAATTTGAAGGATTTGTTTACAAAACCAATAAAAATATTGGGAATAAACATGACGAACGAGTATTTATTATTGATCGAGAAAGTATCGAAATACCTCTATCTCGAGATTTACGGCGAAAATGGCGAGAATTAATTACAAGCTATCAGGAAATACACAAAAAGGAAGTTGATAGAGGTGATACTGGCCCTTCCGCTGTAAATGGGGCTGTTTGGTCACGGCAAATTATTGCAGATGAATCAGAGCGGAATTTATCGGATGGGACTCTTTGTTATGCTCATGTTAAGAAAGAAGATGGACAGTACAAAATTCTCAATCTTTATCCTGTAATGATCACACGGGGATTATATGAAATTGCGCCGGTTGACTTATTAGATGAAACCCTAAAGCCTGCGACGGATAAAAAGCAACTATCCCCAGCAGACCGCGTATTTGGCTGGGTCAATCAACGGGGCAATGGTTGCTACAAAGGACAATTACGAATTCATAGCGTAACTTGCCAACATGATGATGCCATTGATGATTTTGGTAATCAAAATTTCTCTGTTCCCCTTGCTATTTTGGGACAACCTAAACCAGAACAGGCTCGTTTTTATTGTGCCGATGATCGAAAAGGAATTCCTTTAGAAGATGGCTATGATCGTGACGACGGCTATAGTGATTCAGAACAAGGCTTGCGAGGACGCAAAGTCTATCCTCACCACAAGGGGTTACCAAATGGCTACTGGAGTAATCCAACGGAAGACCGAAGTCAACAAGCTATCCAAGGTCATTACCAAGAATATCGTCGTCCTAAAAAGGATGGTCTTGAACAAAGAGATGATCAAAATCGTTCTGTAAAAGGTTGGGTAAAACCACTGACCGAGTTTACTTTTGAAATTGACGTTACTAATCTTTCGGAAGTTGAGTTAGGTGCTCTATTGTGGTTGTTAACCTTACCTGATTTGCATTTCCACCGTCTAGGAGGAGGTAAACCGTTAGGTTTTGGTAGTGTTCGTTTAGATATTGACCCTGACAAGACAGACCTAAGAAATGGGGCAGGATGGCGTGATTATTACGGCTCTTTACTAGAAACAAGTCAACCAGATTTTACAACTCTAATTAGTCAGTGGATTAATGCTTTTCAAACGGCTGTTAAAGAGGAGTATGGTAGCAGTAGTTTTGATCAGGTTACTTTCATCAAAGCTTCTGGTCAGAGTCTCCAAGGATTTCATGATAATGCATCTATCCATTATCCTCGTTCTACTCCTGAGCCCAAGCCAGATGGAGAAGCTTTTAAGTGGTTTGTTGCCAATGAAAAAGGTCGACGATTAGCCTTGCCAGCGCTGGAAAAATCCCAGAGTTTTCCAATCAAACCTAGTTAATAAAAATTATGCCTAACGTTATTGTTTCCCCTTGTGGCACCAGCCTACTCACCAATCAAATTGATGACTCCTTACGGAAGTTAATCAATCGTAATTCCAATTTAAAGGAAGCTGAAATTTCATCTGAAGATAAAGCGCAAATTGATCGCCATTATCAACAACGGAGCCAAGAACTTAACGAAGAAGATATTGAAGGGGCTAAAAAACTAAGTGCTGAACTCAATGGCATCTTAACTTATAGTAAAGGTCAAATATCAACTTCAGATCATTACTATCTTATTGCCACGGATACCTATGTCGGAGGTTTAACAGCAACGCTGGTTACAGATTGGATTCAATCCCATCAGGGCAATGCTTTTTTAACAATAATTAGAGATCTCTCTACAAAAGAGATTGAAACTTTTCGGTTAGCCATGTCCGAAATTGTGCGTTGGTGTGATTATGAATTAAACAATCAATATCCCCAACCAGCTTGGAAGAGAATTTTTAATCTTACTGGAGGATTTAAAAGCGTTAATGGCTTCCTGCAGGCCTTAGCAATGTTTTATGCTGATGAAAGTATTTACATTTTTGAATCAGATGGTCAGTTATTAACTATTCCTAAGCTACCGATTAAGTTATCACCTGAAGATGACCTTGCTAATAATTTAGATATTTTTAGACGATTGGCTATTTTAGGACATGAAATTCCTGCTAATGAATGTCAAAATATTTCTGGAGCACTATTAGAACAAGTTGATGGTCGAGCTTCTTTATCTGAATGGGGGCAGCTAGTTTGGCAGCAGTTCTCTGGCGGACATTATCAGAATCAACTTCTGCCACCTTTGACTTCAAAATTAAAATATTCTGAAGAATTCGTGATCGATATTCAGAGCTTGCCAAGAGACCGATTAGCTATTATCAATGCACGCCTAGATGATTTGACAAGATGTCTGGAGTCTAATGGTGAATATAATCCTCGCTCCTTAAGATTTCATTCTCTTGAGGGTCGTCTATTTCGAGGGCGACTAAGTCCTGAGCCCACCCACGAATGTTACGCTTGGTCAGATAAAGATGCAAAGCGGATTTATGGTCATTTTGAAGATAATGTGTTCATTATTGATAAATTGGGGCTGCATTTATAAATTGAGATCGTAGATTTAAAAATAGGAAAGACTACGACCCTAGTTTACTATTTCTAACTGCTAAAAATTACAGAATTACTGCTTGAGTAATGAATTGGCTATCTCTTCCAGTTGTGGAAAAATTTTGTTTGCCTTCTCCTGTAGCTTTTTGGCAGATTTGGGATCTTTTCTCATACCACAGTGGGCAAGGTCGTTGCGAATTTCAGTTAAGTCATTCCAGAGTTGACTAAGAAATTGATATTGGGATAAGGCTTGGAACTGCTCATCAAAGCTGGATGGCCCCACTGGCTCTCTTTTTTTTTGAACTGCGCCACCGTTATTGAGAGCGAAATTGATCTGCTTACGGTGGTCTAGAATTTGCTTTGCTCCCAAACGAAAAGCTACCACCGAGATCAGCCACTCACTGGCCAAGGTCATAGCCTGCACTGCTTGGCCCCGTTGCAAATACCAGTTAATCAACTGAAACTGCAGCCAGAGATTGCGTTGTAAATTTTCCGGTTCCCACGACTCCGGCAAGGCAAATTGCCCATACTCCGCTAGCAGTTGATCCTTAATCAAATTGAAAGGTTTAGCCCGTTGGTCGAAACTGTCACTGGCCCGGTTGATAATTTCCTCCAATTGCACCGTTAGCTCCAGGGTTTCCATCGGCCTTGCCAAGGCGATTGCCTGGGAAATTTCAGCAATGACTTTCCCGGCTTGGTCCAGACGACTACCGGGATTACGCACTTCCGGATTATCCCTTCTTTCTGCACCGGGAATAGCGGTCTGGAGCAACTGCGCCAAAGGCAACCCATCTCCTAAATTAACAAAGCGATCCGTCGCCGCTAGCCAATCTAAAAGACTCAGCATCGGTAAAAGATCATAGGTAGGACTTGATTCTCCCTGGGAGTTGGGGTCAAAAGCACCGTATAAAACCCCCTCCACCTGCACTTGCCGGACTGTCCGCAAATAGGAAATAGCCAGCAGGGCCACCACTGGTAAAAAACGATAACCATGGGTAAAGTCAAAGATAACTCGATCGCCATGGTCTAAGCAGTCAGTAATACAGTCAAAAATATCCCATAAATCTTCTGGGGCACTCCCTTCCGGAATGTCCTCAATGGGCCTTATTGTTACTTTATCGGCAAGACAATCTTGCAACCCCTGCCAATTGGTGACCTCAGCTCCTCTGGGCGCAACAGTGGCAACCGTCTTGGTTAAAAGCACATAAATTTCTGTCGGCCGATAAAAATCCACCAACGCTTCTTGAAAGAACCTAGTTTTACAAGTAATTTCAGGATTAGTAGGATGGACGTAGGTGGTTGTTTGATAGTTATTAAAACCGAGAAAAGAGATGATTTTCATGTCATAAATAAATTCAATTAGTGAAGTTCTTCAGTAAACTAAAGATTTAATTATCGCACATTAATTAGATCATAAAAATGGCTATAAATACAACATAATTAAGAGCAAGATTTAATCGGGTCAAGCTTTTCTCGTCCTTGGTATTCCTCCTAGGAATTTTGGCTAAGGATCTTGGGGTCTCCAATCCCATTTTCTATCATTAAATTCCTACCTCTTCTCTTTTTAAGTTTTTAATTTCAGAATTGATTTCTAGTTGTAATATGGTGTCTACCTAGGTTGTAGAAGTTTATGTTCGCTTAATGGTAACTTGGCTATTGATTAGTAAGAACATGGCGTGTATTACCAAGCGACGACCCGTTGAAATGCCTCTTGGTAATACTGCAAAGTTTCCTTATCAGCACAAATAAAAGCCACAGAGCCGATCGCCATGTTGGAGAGGAGAAAATTACTAACGGTTTCTAGCGCAATGCGGGCCGCTATTTCCGGGGGAAAACCCATGGCCCCACAGGCGATCGCCGGAAAAGCCAGACTACGAATGCTCTGGGAAACCGCTAATTGCAAACAGTTTTGGTAACAACTAACCAGTAATTCTTCTTCCCCTTGGTTTCCTCCTTTCCACTTAGGCGCAACGGTGTGAATAACCCAATTAGCCCGGAGATTAAAACCAGGCGTGAGTTTGGCTCCTCCCACCGTACATCCCTGTAAATCCTGGCAAGCCTGCAACAATTCTGGCCCTGCTGCTTGATGAATGGCTCTGGATAAAGCACCACTATTGGATAAATTACGATCCGTAGAATTAACAATGGCTTCCGCTTTTTCCTTGGTAATATCCCCCAACCGAGGCCCCTTTTGGAAGGCATAGCGCAAATCGGAATGACCAGCAGAACGTTGATAATTGCGCCGATAATTCTGAGCGCTGGCCATCTTTCGGTAGGACTTATACTCTCGCTGATTTAACTTTTGTTCCAGATCCTCCAATGCCGCCGCTTCCGGGGCAGACATGGGCAAATTAGCACCGACAATTTCTGCCCTGGCTTCCTGCAATACCTGACCGGCTCCCCCGTAGTCTCCCCGATCCACCCGTTCCATGGCTTCTTTTTTGGCCCGGGCGGACATCATCAAAGCCACCTGCTGTTGCACTTCTTGGTTGGACGGTAGGGCTTCAAATTCTACTTTGGTCAATACGGGCAGTTGGAGATTCACCATCAAGGTCTGTTTCTGCCTTTCCCCATCCAACCAACTCAACGTTACCGTACCAAGGATTTGTTCCTCTTTGATGGCTGGGACTTTTAGCCGTACCACCACATCAATGGAGTCACCGTAAATTAAATTAGGTAGTTGGTAACGTCCTTGATTGTCTAACTCAAAATCATTCAACAAATCCAACACCTGCACGCCAGCCTGGGAAGTGGCAGTCAAAGTAACTCCATTGCCATAGGTAGCGGCCAGACCTTGCAATTCCCGCTCAAAAATAGTCGGTAATTGTTCCGCATCGGCAACGTAGTAATAATTACCGTCCCCACTACGGGCCATGGCTTCTAACAAATCTTCGTTGTAGTCATCCCCTAAACCAAGGGTCGTAGTACTAGCTCCCCGTTGGGCTAAACCATGGACATCGGTGGCAATGATATCGGGGTTAGTTTCCCCTCGATTGGCTAAGCCATCGGACAATAAAATGATGCGATTTAATTCAGCACTCAAATTTTGACTAACTTGAATGCCTCCCTGTAGCCAACCGCCATGTAAATCGGTACAGCCCCCAGGATTTATACCCTGCACTAAGCGTTTGAACTGGGCTTTATCCTTAACTAAAGTACTAGGGATTAGGGTTTGTACCTGGTCATCAAAAATGGTTACACTCAGGTGATCGCCGGGGGACAGTTGGTCAATGGCATAGCACACTGCTTGGCGGGCATAGGTAATTTTGTTATGGCCTTCCATAGAACCAGAACGATCAATCACAAACCCTAAGTTTAAACTTGGTCGGGGCTGATCCATTGCCGGTGGAGAAGGGGGAGTAATCCGAATAATTAAATCTAGAGTGACTGCCCGTTCGGAACAAACTGCATTTTTGAGGGGAATAAAACTAACTTGGGGCGTATTCATTGATTAAACCTTTTTTTCTTGATTGATGAAAGACTTTGTAAAATTCTTTGCCAAAGATTCTCTTGCTCTTGGTGGGTACTGGGTAACAAAAAATCGTTGCGGACATGGACTTCTAAACCTGGCAAAATCACTAACCTTGTCCAAACAGAAGGGGTTGGTAATGCGGTTTTTTCTAAATTAGAATCATCAGCTTTTCCAACTTTCCTGGACTGGGATGGAGCCGGGGCAGATTTAGCTGACCTTTGTTGAATTTCTTGGAGAAAATTAAGGGCTGGATTAGCAGGAGTTAGGGTTAGTACCACCCCGCCCTGGAGTAAGGCTTCTAGTTCTTGATTGGTTTTTGATTTGGCCAAATTGTCGATGGCACTAGCTCCGTAACCCTCCACCAATAAACGCCGCACCAATAGGGCTTGTAAAAGATGGCGGTAGAGGTAACGGGCTTCTCGACCCTCCTTAAGAGGTTCATCCAACAATCCCATGCCGGTGTAATGCCTTACCAACCGGGAAGTCATCTCCTCCCGCACCCTGGTATGGGACTTTTCCTCCGGTAAAAATTGGGGCAATAATCCGTTGACTATTTCCACAAATTCGTCGAGGGACCAAGGTTTCGGGGCTTGGCTGAATTGTTGCAATGTGCTCATGGAACTATCCTAAGCACACAATCCAAAAATGTCAATGACAACTTTAATTGTCATTATTAGATTAAGAAAGAAAACTTCAACCTCAACTGCCCCGGTATCACATTCCCCCGTTGCCTGCGGTGAAAATAAAGATGACAGGGGGAGCAAAGAGCCTTTAAATTACTAGGGGAGTTATTACCTGGATCATAATCACAGTGGTGAACTGCCATCCTGAGCCGATACCGATCGCCGGTTGATAAACCCTTCCCTTCCCCTGGTTTGAGGCATTGCACCCCACACCGTTCACAAGCCCAATTGACAGATTGCTTTTTCTGTAGAGCCAACTGAGCCCACTCGGAGGGATAACGGTCATCTTTCATCGTGAATCCGTAGTAATTGTTGAAGTCAAAGTCTTGATAAGGGGACTTAACGCCTGTCCACCAACTAGATGCTATACAGTCTATTTGTTGTGAGAAATTTACCAGCAGTTACCCAGCATTTAAGCCTCCATCCTGATGAAGTACAAGAATTAATAACTTAAGGAAATTTTCATCCTCTTTTACGACATTTAGAGCTGCGCTACGATGCCTTCTGTAGTCATAGTCAGTGAAAATTGTTCAACTCTTTTATTAATAAGATTATTGTAGCTATTACCTGCGAGATACCACTCATCTAAGATATTCCGCGCCTGTTCTAGTCTAAGGCTTAATAGAAAATCCAATTGCTCTTGACTGAATCTTTTTCCTCGAACGTTGAGGGTACGTTTTAAACTTAACCTGAGCATATTTCTTGCTTCTTCAGCACTCTCTGTAATCCGGTTTGACTGGTTTCCTGTGTAAGGAAACCTCAGGGAACGCGCAATGAAATAATTCAAGCCTGGACTAACATATCGTAGGTTACGAGGATCATTATTTTGTTGATTTCCGTCCAGGTGATGGATTTCTACCTCTCCTTTACGTGCGTAGTAACCTCTACCATAAAGCTCATAGCCCGTGGCCAAGAATTTACTAACTTGATGTTGATAAACACTATCCTGACTTATATTGGTTTCGTGAAACTCGAAAAATCCACTATTTTCAAGCAGTTTAAATAATTCTGACCTCTTCCCACGAGTTAGGAAGAGATAGCCATCTTTATTGATTTTCCAAGAAGTAAAATCAAGGTATCCGAATGATTTTACCTTAGCAACACTTTCACGCAAAGCTTGCATTGAACCATGTCTAGTTCTTTTTCTTCTGTTGGTAGCTTGGGTTTTAAACACAGGTGGCAGAGTCCTTGTCATTTCAGTGGCCTCAGTAAAAATAAGTTAAACAAATTCTTCAGCTCGCTTTTGTATACCTCTTAGAAATCAGAAATAAGTTGTGAAGGTTCTCCCCCAGGGGGCGCACTCTCCTCCAGCGGGGCTGACGATTGCGGGCTCTTTGAGTCGACTTCCTCTTTCTCTAGACGAGGCTGAAGCAATCTTTATCTAGTTGATGTTGCCTAGGACGTTTGTAGTGCCCCGCGCGCCTTTACCTCTGGTAATTTATATTTTGGCTGCAGTGCTCTACTTAGGTCTGATAGGTTTTTAGCGATCAACTCCCAGGGGTCAATCTAATACTCAGTATAGCTACCATTTTCAATAGTTTACCCTAATTGTTCCACTTATTCCTTTGGTAGGGTGGCGATTTTTATTGATGGTTAGAAAATGAGGTTGTCTCTGATCTAAGTCTTAATCCGGCATTTCTTACCCCTAAGCATGCCCTTAAGCTTAGAAACTCTAGGGAAGTGATGGTGCTTATATTGAATAATTCTAGAGGTATATACGTCCAGGAAGAATCCTTTCTATTAACAGCACTCCGGCTAAAAAGTGGGAAGGAAATAAATGGAAGCACTGTTTTGTTGATCAATGCCTGGGGAGAGTTCCGCCCGCCTTTTAAGCTCCCAGTCTGTGTTACCCCTGCAGAGCTGGTGCAGCCGTTGGAAGAGGAACTGGAGGGGGCGCTAGTCATTAGGCGGGCGGCTTCCCTTTGTCCAGAAGCCCCTGGTCTGGAGGGAGCCGTAATCCCTCGAGTACAGCAGAGGGTGCCTCTCCTCTACAGCACAGTCGATACGGTTTTGTTTCCCTCCCGTACCTCCATGGCTTCGACTCCTCACCCACAGTGAAGCTTTATTAATTGGGCAGGGGGCAACCAAGGATGTTGCGAAAACAGTCCCGCACTTTATCAAGGAGCACATTAAGCGATGCTGGAAGGACCACTAACAGTAACCCTCGCTTACGTAGTAGTGGTTACTTTTCCATTGATGCCCATCGACCGCAAGAAGATAGCTAAAAGCTGCCACCGGGGTCTGGAAGGCACCATCTCTCCTCTGACATCCGGGAACTGAAACAACGGACAAGGAGGGCAAAAATTAAGGGTTATGGTTTGACACGAAAGGCGGAGCTGTAACAACAATTGCTCACCTTCCCCCGCTAGCACTACCCTAAACCCTGCCAAGAAGGTTGATGGTGCCAAAGCCCCGGCTTACTCCCTGCCGCTACTCCCCGAGATTTAGTTGCTGATGGGGTGAAGGTTCGTGGGCTCTAGTTACCCCTTTACCTGCCATCAAAAACATAGCTGGAGAAAATTAGCTGGCATTTTTAAAGACCCGATGCAGTGGAGCCCCTTTTTTCACAGGACTCATAGGTCAATAAATCCGGTGGGGGGAGCAGATTCTGGACACGGGTCCCTAAGTCCTTTCCCTTTGCCCCATCAAGGTAAGGCTTATCACAACCCCCTCTCCGCAGTAGATAGCAAAAACAGAGAGGAGAGAGAGACATACATTAATTGGTACAATGCAATGCCGCACCAAAATTTCGACTACTCTGAGCTATCCCCCAATGTCACCCTTAAACTTAAGGTCATTGTTGTCATGATTAAGGACCTTGACCTTAACGAAGACTTCCAATTAATTGGAGAGCTACTTGCTGAGGTCTTTCTAAACTATTTGCCCGCAGCTAAACAAAAATCTTGGGTTGAATCGGAACTACAAGGTTTAATGACTTTTACGGAGGCTATGGCATATTATCTAACTGAGATTCTGGGTGAAGAGGAGCTGATCAGTATAGAAAGGCTCTGACCGCCTATGCCGACCTTTAACCCATAGGAAAAGGAAGTGAACTGCCCCAAACAACGCGGCAGTTAACCGAGGAGTCCATGTTCAGGGGCTGAGGAGACCTGCCCCTCCCTTAGCTGGAAGTTCAGACCAGTACCACTTCCCACCGGACTTGTGAGCCCTCCACGGTAAGTCGTCGGGATAACGATTCTCCTGGGCATATTCCTGCAGAGTCCTTTTACTTTTCCATATCCCTGCCCGTTTCAGAAGCTCCGCTAACTCGGTAGTGGTTAATTTTTCCTCCTTTGGCGAAGCCGTGGACTGCCCCGCCCCATCTGGTAACTGATGCCTATCTAAACGCACCTGCAGGGACTTTATCTCAGCCATTAAACGCTCCTCCAACGCTGCTACCGTCTCATCAAGCTCAGCACGGGTAGTTAACCCCTCAGGCAGTGCGGGGGGATCCACATAATCGCCCTGCACTACCCGGGCAATGAAATGTTGCAGCTCACCGCTAGCAGAATTACCCCTATCCTTAGCCCACTGCTTAAAAGAATCCCACTGAGAGGCTTGGATGCGAAAGGTAGCAAGGGTGAAGTCAGAATTAGCCATTGGTGCAGAACCGCGAATGTGACCGAAGCAAGGGAAAGTAAGCCCCCTCTTCAAATGTATATACACAGGCAATCAATTTTATATAACCAAGGAGGAGAATAGCTATGTTGGAAGAAACGATCGCCGTAACCCTTGCCTACCTAGCAGTGGTCATCCTACTGATGGCTCCTGCCCAACGAACACATTCAAGCAAAGCTCCCCAGGGAGGCAGAGGAGCGCAGAGCCTCTGTTTAAAGCAATTGACCATCAGAGAACTCAAGCAAAGGGCGAGGAGGGCAAAAATTAGGGGCTATGGTTCGATGCGTAAAGTAGAGCTCCTCCAGCATCTACTAGCCTCCCCGGAGTAGGAGCACTGCTCCCGACCTGTTTTCCAGTAGCTCCCCCCTCTAAGAAGAACAACGATCACTGTGGCCCTGCTACTGCCCGAGCAAAACTACACTAGGTCCAAGGGAGCCCCTACCCAGCAGAGGATAGAGGACCACTGCTTCTCTGCCCAACAGCAAAAACCATAGCTGCTAAAAAGTTGGTGCAAGTTTTAAAGACCCTATTGACTAGGGTACCCCCGATAGTCTCAGTCCTAGGTGAATAAATCCGGGCAGACAATCCATTGTAGACGCGGGTCCCTAAGTCTTCCTCCTTACTTAAGCAAGGGAGGTGGAGACAGCCCTGTCCCCTCGGTGATTAACCAAAACAGAGAAGAGAAAATGACCAGTATGGTTGATATGGGTATGACCATTTCTGCCCTTGAAGCCCATACTCCCTCCATTAAGAATCCCGGAGAAGTAACGTTTGAGGACGAATCTTCACTGAATGCCCTGGGCGGCACCTCCCTTCAGCTCCCCATTGTGGATGAGCACTTCATCTTCCTTAGTTAGTGGGAGGGACGCTATCACCAACTCAGTGAGGCTCTTACTATCGGCAGATACGCCACCACTATCTTCTCCCCGGACATTCTCAAGGAACTGCAAGCTAAAAGAAACCACAGCTTGACCCTTTGTTTTACCATCCCCTGCTGGGTTAATCCTGAGACCTGGCATCTCGACAATACCGTTGCCAAGACCCGGAACGACACCATTATCCTCTGCCTTTTCCATAAGGGAGCTCTGGTGTTCGGAGGGGGCAACCATCTATCTATCTCGACCAACCCCCCCCAGCATTTTGAGCTCCTCCAGGACCTCGAGTCCCTGGCGGCGGGTATCTCAACGGTACTTCGGCTGCTAGTGCACAGGGTCCTTGAACCGGACGATGGATTACTCGTTCATCAGCCTTTTCTTTACTGTGCTGGCTTTGCCCGTGACCTGGTAACGGAACTGAGAGGGAAGCAAAAAACCACCCCCATCTCCCTAGGAGCCAACCATGGCTACCGCCACTAAGAAACTGCCATCTAGCTAGCGCCATTGCTTCAATCCTCGGCAGGGTAGGAGCCTATTACTCTTTCCCCCGCTGACCCTATTCAATATCAACCACCAAGCTCCCTATGCTTATTACCCTCGAGCCTACTTTCTACCTCCGTAATCACCCCCTCTACTATTCCCCCTATGACACATTAATGATCACTAGTATTGAATCCCCGATTAAGTTGAGTATCCCGGATGAGGACTTCACTATTCGAGAGGTGGGGTTCCTCCATGCTTATCGCTTGAACCTAAGTTTTCCCCCCGACCTGCTGCTGACATACGCTGATATGCTCAGCGATAGTGTTAGCAACGTTGCGGACTACTTTTTAGGAGAGGGTCAGAGCTCATGCTTCCCCGAAAATGTTGTGTCCTCCGCCCAACAGATTATTTACATTGAGGATTTTTACGTTGAGCCCCAATATCGCGGTCGCAATATTGGTCTCAAGTCCTTGGCACTGTTCTTGCAGATGTTGGGACAGGGGGCGATCGTCGCAGGTTGCCCTTTTCCTGCCGGGGAAGAGGATTCCCCAGGGGCCCGTCGCCGACAAAGACTGCTCATTGACTATTGGTCTAAGCTTGGCTTGCTCTGCCACTGCCAGAAGCGTAATATCCTCTGGAATGATAATTGGCAGCTACCCAAATGGTTAGAGGAGTGTCTCTGGCATGAAATATAGTCCTTAGTTCTGCTTCTTGCCCGGGGACACCAATCCACAGTGCTCCGTCGCTCCCACTTTTCTCTCGACTGTCGAGGTGGTGGTGGGTTCGGCAGCTATTGCTATGAGCTGGGAGTGTAACTAGGTCCTTTGACGGCAAACGACTGACCCCGCCACCACTGCAAGCAGGCTCGGGTATTGAGCCCTCCCGCCACTATCAATCCACTTCCCTGGGATAACCCACTCTCTCTTTGCCCCTAGGGGGTTAATGGCTGCTCTTTGTCAACTAGATCTAAGTAACTAAAATTACCACCGTTTCCATGTTTGTACTACACTAGAATAAGCTTCGCAGAAGCTTAAGAGGAACTAGTTCCTTTGCTAAGGTGATGAGGGCTCTCTTCCCTCGCATCGAGATTGAGCCTTGAGGGGGTGAGCAGAGGAATATACTCCACAGGGTAATCTCATCATGCTGGCACTATTCCCCCATACCCTGTGAAATGCTAATGCTCCCTTTCAGAGCAGAGGGCGATGTTTCCCTATCCCTACTTTGCAGTCGGGGGGAAGGGGAGCAGACAATGAGATTATCGGGGTCCCTCTGATTCTTGCTGTTCCCCATGGGCTTTTCTCAATAACCTTAGTCCGGCTTCTTTCGGGGTGCCGTCCCCATTGACGTAGGAGTAGAGGGTGGCGGTGCTGATATTGAGCTTCTGGGCTACTGCCTTGGCACAGGCTTCTGGGTTCTTCATCGCTTCCATTAACATCTGGAGCATTACCCTATCCATCTTCCTTGGTCTACCTCCCATCCTTCCCCTCGCCCTCGCTGCCTGTAGTCCTGCTCTGGTCCGTTCTGAGATTAACTCTGCCTCGTATTCCGCTAGGGCGGCGAACACGGCGAAGAATAGTCTTCCATTGGCGGTGCTGGTATCGATTTCTGCCCCTGCTCCCGCTAGCACCTTAAAGCCAACTTCCCTTTGCCGTAGCCCTTCGACGATCATCACGAGGTCTTTGAGGTTTCGCCCCAGCCGGTCTAGTTTCCACACTACTAAGGTGTTACCTGGTTGCAGTGCTTTGAGCCCTGCTTCTAATCCTGGACGCTGAGAGTTTCTACCGGAACCGCAATCTTGATAAATCCGGTCTTCCTTTACTCCGGCTGCTAGTAGGGCGTCTTTCTGCAAATCTAGGTGCTGGCTTCCGTCTGTTTTGGAAACCCTCATATAACCAATGAGCATAGTGATGAGCCTAAAAAGCTATAACGGGGGGGTCCAACTTGCTTTGAATAGTAGACCACTTTTCTTACACGCTTAGGGGGGTGAAACCATCGCCGGGGGCACTGCTTAAAAACCAGTCGTTTTCTTTGCTCTTACTCCAAGCTCATCCACTGTTTATCCTAAAGTAAGGATTCCTTTCTTTCTGTCTTTCCTCCTGGGGCTGTTATGCTTGCTAAGTTGACATCTAAGAATCAGCTCACTTTACCTAAGTCGGTTACCCAACAGATTGGTGCGGCGGAATACTTTGAGGTCACGGTGCAGAGTGGGCAGATTATTCTTACCCCGGTTAGGATCCAACGGGCTGATGCGGTCAGAGCTAAGTTGGCTCTTCTGGACATAATAGAGGAAGACATTAACAATGCCGTGGATTGGGCGCGTCAGTCATGAAGACAGCTCCACGGGTTGTTAGACGGCGGGAGTAACAGGAGGGTGCTAACATGACAAACCGAATGATAGAGACTTCACCGCTAGTCTATGCAAGAGCCGCTGGGCTCCTGTACCTCATTATCATTGTGCTCGGTCTGTTCGCTGAAATATTCGTGCGTTCATCAATCATTACTCCTGGTGATGCCACTGCCACCGCCGGGAGTATCTTGGGAGCAGAGGGACTCTTCCGTGCCGGGTTTTTAGCCGACTCGATCATGTTACTGAGCGATGTGGCGCTTGCCGTGTTGCTGTTCACCCTCCTGAAGCCGGTCAATAAGACCCTCGCGCTTGTCGCGTTGTTTTTTCGGCTGACGCAGACGGCGGTGATCGCCGTCAATCTACTTAACTACTACGCGGCGGTACTTCTGCTGAAGGGACCAGGCTACGCAACGATCTTCGGAGTAGCCCAGCTCAACTCGCTATCGTTGCTGTTTCTCGACCTGCATAGTTATGGGTATGACTTGGGACTGATTCTGTTTGGGGTTCATTGCCTGATTCTCGGCTACCTGATTGCCAAGTCACTATACCTGCCGAAGGCCATTGGGTATCTTGTGATGGCAGCTGGAGTCACCTATTTAATTGGTAGCTACACTCGATTTCTGTTCCCCGACTTTGTTGGAGCTGTGTCGCCGATTTACGTGGTGCCCATAGTGTCTGAACTCTCTCTGTGTCTGTGGTTGCTCATTAAAGGCGTCGACCTAGAACGCTGGAGGGAAGTTACAGGGAGTGCCGGCGTTGTGTAGTCCGCAGACCCCTCGTCTAACGCTCCGGTTGTAGCTCTGGGGGGTCCCACAGGTAATTACGTGATAAATGGCAGGCTGGGGACTGTATCCTTTTGATATCAAAGGTAACGGTTAAAGAACTAATGCAGGTGCTTACCTACCTCAAGTTCAGGCTCAATGCAGCTGAACAAGAGGAATTGTTGGCTGACTATCTACCTTTTTGCGAAACAGTGGAGATACCCAACCCTCCACCGCCAACTCCCCTATGTAGAGATCCCTTTGATGTGCCCTTTTTGGTCTTGGCATTGGTTGGGCAGGCTGATTACTTAATTACAGGGGACAAAGACCTACTGGAACTGGAGGAGCCTTTTCCCTGTCCGATTGTTGCGTTAGAGCAGTTTTTGTTTAAATGAATGGGTCTGGGTGGCTGCTAAACTCTCTTGCGCTGTTGAGGGCAACTTCCGTAAAGAAGCTGGACTAGTTTTAAGAAGTGCAGGGAGAGTAAAGACAATAAGTGCGGACCCTCTACCCCTAACCAAAGGCTTCCCGCAACCCGGAGAATCAGGCGTAGTCGGAAGTGATGATGTGGCTGTACAGACCCAGGGGGGTGTCGACGGCGATTACTGGGGTTTGTTAGAGTCATAGTGGGGATGTCAGAGTAATAGATAAGCTGGCTTCCATAGGGTCTTTTTTTGAGTGCTTTCCCTCTTCTTCACTCGGCACTACCATTGTCGATTTTCACTCCCACTCTTCTACTGTTGGGGTACTATGCCGACCACTCCCCAGTTTTCCTCTCTGCTGGTCTGCCCTGTAACATCCTCTTCTCTGATGCTGTTTTGGAGACAATGGCTCTAGTTCCCTCAGCGGCTCTGACTCGGTGACTTTTAGAGGCATCCTAGGGTAGCTCCCCACTTACTACCGCAGCTGGGGTTGGCGGGGAATACCGGGGGCTAACGGGGAGGTGAGGGGCTGTAATTGAATGCAAAACTAAAGCTCCCCTGGGCTAATGCAGGGGCGCAGGGCAGGACTAATTCTGGGCTGGGTCTACTTTCCATCCTGCTCACCCCGTTGTTGCTGGCGGGAACCCTTTGTTTAGTGGAGGGCTCTGGAGGACTAGCTTTTCTTGTTCCTTTTTCTCCAGCCCTGCCATTGAGGTAAAGCGAATTCTTCAGCTCGCTTTTGTATACCTCTTAGAAATCAGAAATAAGTTGTGAAGGTTCTCCCCCAGGGGGCGCACTCTCCTCCAGCGGGGCTGACGATTGCGGGCTCTTTGAGTCGACTTCCTCTTTCTCTAGACGAGGCAGAAGCAATCTTTATCTAGTTGATGTTGCCTAGGACGGTTGTGGCAAAGACGCCATTTTAAGTTTTTGGTACTCATAAGCACTTTTTCTCCGCCAGCAATTTAATGCAGACTGTCATATGGTATCAGGCTTTAGTAAAGAACCATAATCCCCGCCATCGAATTCTGGCAACAGGTCCCGAAGTTTTATCACCTGGAAAACGATCTCCAAGGGATAGGAGACAGCTTCTACCAACGGTAGTTTGCCAACTACTGGTCAGGTGGGTATAAAGCGGCGATCTCCCTAACTTTTGCCTGCTCTATTTGGTCAGTAATTTGGTCAGTAAGAGCCTCTTCGCTTAAATTTATTGTCCAATTACGAGCCATGGTACTGATACCCCTGCTTAAAAATAGCTCTTGCTGTTTCGGCCACTAATCGGGGGATTTTGATTATGGGACCCCTTACTCCCAAAAAAAGCAAAAACTTAGAGGGTATGATAGCAAAGATGAGTCGGCTTTCGATGGAAGTATTGATGGGCCAGTGTGCTCTTTCCAAGTCGAGTATTTATCGTTATCTCAATAGCTAATAGCTCCACGTGGGTGAGGCCATTAAGCATTAAGTAGCTACGATGGTTCAGACGGTTTTTATCTTTTCGGAGGAACTTGGTGAAGATAGTCGTATTTAACGGCAAGGGAGGAGTTGGGAAAAGTACCATCGCCGCCAATTTAGCCGTCATTTCTGCCAGTCCCCTGCTTGATGCAGATCCCCAGGCAACTTGTTGTTACTGGGCCGATCGCCGTGGGTCTAATAGTCCCGAAGTTGTGGATGTGTCTTTGGGTCGGGTGGCAATTCGGTTGAAAGCGCTAGAAAGAGCGATTGTTGATTTACCCGGTGCCTCTGTGCCCGGAGTACATGACGCATTGTCTGTTGCTGATGTGGTTTTGGTGCCAGTGGTGTATGACCAAGCAACGCTAGATGCTTTGCCAGCCACTTTGGAGTTAGCGCGCAATGCCCATCGTCCTACAACAATGTTACTTAATCGACTCCATCCCCGTGCCCATGCAGACGGAATTGTAACTTCCTTAGCTCCGTTAAATGTCCCCATTTGCTTGACCCCAGTGCGAGAACGAGCCAGTCATCGAGATTGGTGGTCCCAGGGGTTAGTGGCTGCTGATTTTCCCGACACCGACGCTGGGGGCGATATTCTGCAAATATGGCAGTGGTTGCAAACACAGAATTATGCCTAAAAAACTATCAGTTCCTGAAATTCGGGTTACGTCGTCAGAACAGCAGGGTCTGTTTGCTCAAGCGGCCGACCCTATCACTCCATTGAAAGAAATTGATATGAACGGCGCCACCCTAATGGAGCTGGAGGATATTGTTAAAGCTGCTCACCAGTCTTTCCAGTCCCATTTAGGGGATGCACTGCAAGCTGGCTTAATTGCCGGCAAAGCGTTGTTAACGGCGAAACAACAGTTTACTTACAATCGCCAAACTGGGGGTTTTCGAGGTTGGCTAGAACGAATTGAGGTAAGCAAATCCACCGCCTATCGATATATTGAACTTGCCACAAACGAGCCAATTGTGTCCCAGGCTGGGACACTTTCGGAAGCGATGGAACGATTAGCCCAACATCGGGCAGAACAGCGGGCCCTGAAGGCAGGGGAAGAACAAGTAGAGGTCAAAAAACGTCGGGTGACTCTCAAGTTGAGTAATGAGCGTGATCAGAAGCTGGAAAGCATTGCCAAAAGTCGGGGGGGGGATGTGTCAGCTTTGATAAAGGAAATTGTTGAGCAATGGTTAGCCAATGAGCAGGATAGCTAAATTCCTCAGCCTTTCTAGAAAGAACAATTCCCATGGGCACTGCCACTAGATATACGGTCAGCATTGCCAGGTCTGGGCTCCGTCTGCGGGAGTCTCGTATTATTGCCGACTTACTCCTACAGAAAATTAGTGATGGGGATTGGCAGAGGAAAATTCTGGAGGAAAACGTTCTTCAAATTGGCAATGTTGAATCGATAAAAAGGATTGCTCACCTACTACGTTCCCGTATAGAGCCCCTAGGGGAGTCATTATGGTTACTGATTCGGGATGGCGACGCCTCCCATTGACCATCTCGAACATCAGTTTGGGGATCATTAAGGGACTGACGAAGAAACATCCATCGCTTAGGGTCTCATCCAATAATTAGCTGGAGAACCGCCAAGACCTGATCCACAAAACTAGGGGGAAGGACTTCTCCCGTATCCCGCCACCAACGCAAACTTAAATCCACAGTGCGGATTTGCTCAGCAATAACCGATCCTTGTACCCGATAACCATCAGGAAGGACAACCAACGTCTGAATTTCTGGCTTAATGGTATTCGTAATTGGGGAAACAATGATCAAGCCATTGCGGGCCTTATTAAAGGCAGTATGGCTCAAAACCAGACATGGCCGCGCCTCTCCCATTTGTTCTCGCCCCTGGGTGGGATTGAGGTTTAAGCGAATTACCGCCCCCCGTTCAGGATATTGCGGGACGGTTGAGGTCATAACCATTCCTGGCCGGTCGCCTCACTCTCCACAAAATCGGACACATCACCGGGATAGGTAAAATCGGCAGGAATAGATGTCAAAAGTGCCTCCAATGACCCAGGGGAAGACCGTTTACGAATCATCAGCCCCTGCTCCGTTTCCACCAAATCCACCACCGTTGATTCATCAAACCCCCAACTGATGGCCAAGGGGTGCGGAATGCGTAACCCGATGCTATTTCCCCACTTTTTGAGCCGGACTTCCATTAGCCCCTCCTGAGTTATACAAAATATAATTACTCAATTCTAATCCCAAGCCCCCTCAGATTAATGCCCGCTTCAAATACATTAAGCAATTTGTATCTTTTGGGATACAATAGGGGGATGATTGAAATCCGGCAAACAGAAACCTATGCCCGTTGGTTTAAGTCTTTGCGGGATTGCCAGGCAAAAGCCCGAATTGATATTCGTATTCGCCGTCTATCCTTGGTTAATGCTGGGGACGTTAAGTCGGTAGGGGGTGGGGTTTCAGAACTTCGGATTAACTACGGCCCCGGCTATCGCATCTATTTCACCCAGCAGGGAGAACAGTTAATTATTTTGTTGGCTGGCGGCGACAAGCAGACCCAATCCAATGACATCACCATTGCCCGTGATTTAGCCAAAGAACTATAAGGTCAATTCAATGGAAACCCTTAAAACTATCCCTTGGGATGCCGCCGATCACCTAGAAAGCCGTGAAGACATGGCCGCTTATCTCGAAGCCGCCCTTGAAGAAGGAGACCCTGCTCTAATCCTCGTAGCGCTGGGAGACATAGCCCGTTCCAAAGGGATGACACTGATTGCAAAGGAAACAGGATTGGGACGGGAAAGCCTCTATAAAGCCCTATCTGCCAATGGAAATCCTGAATTTGTAACGGTTTTGAAAGTCATGGAAGCCCTAGGACTACGCCTCCAAGCCACGACACTCTAAGGGAAGGTAATGTTACCTCGGACAGTTGTAGTGCCCTAATAGCCTTGACAAAGCCACGCTTCCTTCGCTGGCAATGGGAAGAGGCAACCGTGACCACATCAGCAATCCGGTTGACTAAAAAAATAGTCCGCATAATAATCAGGGGTCGATTTTGCCATTCTTTTCCTCCATCACTGCGGTGGTTACTCCACTGACCAAGCCGGCGGAGACATCTAATCCATAGAGGGTCTCCCTTTAGCCTCTTCATCGACTGTCCTATCGATTTTGCTTATAGCTCATATCCAAAACCCAGTAAGGTTTCTTGCCCATTACATTCCATATCTTGTGGATCAAGCAATTTCTAGGGTGCCCATTGTTTAACTCAGGTTTAACATAACTCTTTTAAAGAAGAGGTGTGACAGGGGACGCGGCTAGAATCCCGTTCAAACCAGCGTTCCATAATGATTTTGGCTGGGTCGTCGGGGGGAGAGTCTACGAGGGCATAAATGCGCTGACGTCCCCCATTGATCCGGTATTGTTTCCCTGTCATTTTCAAGCCCATTAATCCCAGCAATCGTTGGGCAACGGCGATGGGGGTGTCCCGTTCGGGATTGATGGATTGATTGAGAATAGCCTTAATGTCATCACGGAACTGACAGATATGCTCAAACCAGTCCCGTAAGCTTTCCGAGGTATGGGCGGAACCGTCGAGGAATTGCCCGATATTGATAATTTCCAGGGTTTTTACCTTGGCGCTGTAGCAGGTGCTGTTAATGTCGGGGGTGAAAGCCTCCCCGGTTTGTTTGGTGAGCTTTTTAACTCGATGGGTATCCCGCTCAGCTAAAAATTCCCGCCCTAGGGTTAAGTAGTAGCGCAACTGCAATTGACCATATAGTCCTTTGTCATCCTGGCTGACCAGTTCCGGGGTGATGTCGTCGGTGAGATACCGTTTGGAGATGGCTGTTTTTTGTTCTGACAATCGTTCTGGCTCACTTTTGGCCCGGGCCCTGCTGATGCGCTCAAATTCTAGATCATCGAGCAGGGGGGCGGCGGCGACCTTTTCGCAGTGTTGCTGATAATTGGCTTCTGTGTAGGCTTTCATAAATTCTCCAACGCTTTTGGCATCGTCGGGGGCATCGGTGGAGAGAATGCTATACCCTTCGGCTTCCAAGCGGCTAAGGATAACATCTCGATATTTTTTAAAGCCATGGTTGTGGAGGGCGCTGTACCTGGCCCAGGTGACCATGTGGCGGGAGCAATGGCCATCTAGGTTGGCGATGGTATCCGCTTGTCCCAAGAGGAGGGAGTTAGCTTTAAAGAGCTTTTGCTGGGAGCTGACCAATATTTTTGGAATGGTGGAGCCGTTGCCAATGCTTTGATTGGAATATTTTTTAATCCAGAGATGACGGGGGAGATCTTCCCGCACCCGGGCCAAGGATTGACAGACAGCTTCAGCGGTTTGACTGCCGGGGGCAAAACAGAAGACGCGGTGGAAATGCCCTTTAACATCAATGCTTACCCCTGTTTCTAGAGTTGGGGAGGCAATAACAATGTCATAGAGGGGAATGATGGCGTTGAGGTTGCCCATTACTCCATAGGCGGGGTGTCCCGGTTCCGCCACTGATTCCGCATCAATGCGTAAAATGTTCAGCTCTGGGAAGGCTCCCGATAGGGTTGTTTCCAGGTTAATAGTGCCCCATTTGCTGCTGACTTTTTGGGCTCCTGTATGAATTATGAGCCGTTCTCCGTTTTGGATACATTCCAAGGCATCGGAAAATAAAGCTTCTGGGGCGTCATAAAGGAAAGCTTTACGGGCACTGGCGGGGTGATATTCGTTCACCAAGACCCAGGGAGCGCACTGGACTGTTAATAGCCCATGGAGGTAATCAAGGCTGATGCGGGTTAGGTCAGCATCACTGAGGACGATTTGCCCGGCTCCATTAAGCAATTGGCTGAGGGTTTCCAGGATGGCGGGGCGATTGCGTTGGCAGGTGACGGAATTGAGTAAGTGCCAGATGACCTGCTCCGCTTCGTCCAAAATGACCAGGGCGTCAGGGTAGCGGCTGGAGTCGAAGGCGGGCTTGGCTTGGGGATGCAGGGAATCAACACACAAGACATAACCATGGAAGGATTCGGCTCCAAATTCCAATTCCGACCGGTAAGGTAATCCAAACCGCTGGGCCAATTCTTTGGCTAATTGTTCCCGGTGGGTGAGGACAATGACGGGCAGTCCTTTGGCGATCGCCTGCTGTACTTGTTGGGCTAAAGCCTCGGTTTTTCCTGTTCCCTTGGCGGCTTTTATGCCTACTAATCGGCTGGTGACATTGGCCAAAATATCCTGGTCTAGGTAGCGGCAATTTACTATCTGGGAGATGAGGGGGGTTAGGTCGGTAAATTCGCTTAGTTTGTGAGCTTCGAGGCTCTGGCGGGCAGAATAAATGCGGTCTAGGCTGGTTTCTCCGTTGCCAACGATGACATCGTCAATACCCTTGGCTAATCCAGCCCAGGTCATGACAGTGACTTTGCATCCCTGGAGCTCCATCAGACACCCTGTGTTGGCGATCGCCTTTCTGACGTTGTGCTTGGTGGTGGGTTTGTTGTCGTTGTCAAAACAGAAGACAAATTCTCGACCCTGTTGGCAAAATGTCTCAAGCTGGGGGATTAGCTGTTTATGGACTAATTCAATTCCCTCGCTATCTTTGGAGCGGTAACCGGAATAAATCCCCGGCAAGCCTAGGGCGGCATAGCCATAACTAAGCAAGGATGCGGTCTTTTTGGCTCCTTCGGTGATGATGATGGGTACGGCGGGGTTATTTTTTACCCATTGCCAGAATGATTGGGCTATCTCTTGGTTAGGGATATGCTCAAGGTCGGGGCACTCTAATCCAGCTTTCTGGGCAATTTGTCGCCATTGATGACGGGTGATTTTTAAGCAAAATGCTTCTGTTGAGGTCTTGGGGGGGTGTTCATATTTAATTAGCTTCCCTTCTTGGGAGAGTCGAGGCTGATCTGGTTTAAAACAGCCCCATTGGGAATCTTCTAGAGTTATGGCATCTAATCCAGAGCAATACCAGCCTCCCTGTTCAAGGTGACGGTATTGGGTCAGTATTCCTTGACTTAATCGTCCATCGTTACGCCGGGGTAGTTTCTCCGAATACAGTAACCATCCGTAGGCGTTATCTAGGCTCTTCAGGTTAGCTTCGATTATCTCAGGGGCGATGCCGCTATTCACCCATTCTTGCCAGTGCTGGGGTCTAACTTTCATTACTCCACCCCCCCTGCATCATTGAGCTGACGTGTTGTATATGTCCCTAAACAGAAGGGTTTTTGCTTCCAAATTTCAGGCAGGGAGGGAGTTCCGTTGATGTTGCCGACACTAAATTTGCCTGTACCCCTTGAATATCGACGGATTAACGATAAGATAGATATCAAGCGGCACCCCCTGCAAATTTTGCTAGTTGCGGCTTGCCGTTTGAGAAATTCAATTTAAAAGCACCGATCGCCCTTGGTTGGTGAGCCTTTAAGACCTTAGGAACCCCTTCTGTGCCGTCCAAAGCGTGAGGGGTTTCTTTGGTTTTAGGTGTTTGTGCGGCGATCAGGGCGATGGAGTGCCCTGTTTCCATGAAATCTCTCCAATAATTTAGATTGTCAGGTTTGTTAGTCTTGTGTCGCCCATGGAATGAATAAAAACTTCTCGAAGTTGGTTTCTATCTACCTTGGCGATTTGGATAGTCTTCAAGAACATTAACACGAGAAAATGTGAAGTTTCTATAAAAATCTTCCCAAATAGATTTCTCTGATAAGGCAGTAATAGTTACAAAGCCTGTTCAGGAAAGGGTTTCCGCTCCTTTGGTTTGCGCTCAAAAACCTCAATATTCCCCTGGTCGAGCATAGAACCTTGCTCAATTTCCCCCCAACTTACCGGCGATCGCCAGCCAAAAAAAGCAATCGGAACTTCCGGAAACTCATTGTGGTGATTCTGCCCACAGACCACTTCTGTTGAAGGGGAATCGAAATCTAATGCCCTATCGCCTAAGCGGGGACGACCCGCTACGGGTAAAAGAAGTGACCCAGATTGGATTGGGCGCACTTATTACATTCGTCGTGAAACAGACCTAGATGTGGAGGAAGAACTTCATCGCCTTAAGCGGGATAATCAAGCCGCCGATAAATCTGAATTGGTGGATTTTCTCCTGTCTGAATGGGTGAAAAGTCAAAAAGGCGAACAGGCGACATTTCACCTTGGCGAAAATGTGGGTCAATGGGAATAAGATTGCAATTTCCTAAAATATTTTGTCCTATAATTGTATTGTTTTTCATGCTTCTCGGTAGTGTTCTTCTGGGTCGGAAAATTTACGCATGGATGAATCTCGCCTAGCAGTTCCATCCTTTTTACTCCCCGCTGACCATTGTTGATGGGATGTTTGGACATAGGTGGCGACAATCGCACTGGGCACAATATAAAAGTCGGGGCGATCGCCGAGGGGCAAAGGGAATTGGAGGCCATGCTCTAAAATTGGACTTATTGCATAGGAATATGAGATGACGAGTGCATTACAGGCGATCGCCAATTTACTGCCTCAATTGTCCGGGGGAGAGCGGGCACAGTTATTGCAGTGGGTGGCCCAGGATTTAGGTGATTTGGCTCCCGGTGTCGAAGTCCACCCCCTAGTCTGTGGTGGTGAGCCTTGCATTGTTCGCACTCGGATTCCTGTTTGGGTATTGGAGCAGGCCAGGCGGCAGGGCTTGAATGATGGGGAAATTTTGCGCTGTTATCCTAGTCTCCGGGCCGAAGATTTGGTTAATGCCTGGGCCTATGTCCGTCGTCATCGATCAGAAGTTGAGGGGCAAATCAACGAGAATGAAGCCCTATGAGTCGATTGTACGGTGACGAAAATTTTCCTATGCCTGTGGTGCAGGCTTTACGTGAACTAGGGCATGATGTACTGACTTGTTTGGATGCGGGGCAAGCCGATAAAGCTATTCCCGACGAGGATGTATTGGCTTTTGCTGTCGCTGAACAAAGGGCAGTGTTGACAATTAATCGTAAGGATTTTATTCGGCTTCATCTACAAAATGAATGCCATTGCGGTATCATTGTTTGTACTTTTAATGCAGATTTCTTAGCACAAGCAAAACAAATTGATGCGGCTTTGGAGCAGATAAGTGAACCCAGCAATCAGCTTATACGAATTAACCGCTTACAGGGATAGTAGTTAAATTGAAAAACTGTCATCGAAATTCAAGGAACAGTTTCTTGGGATTTGTTTGCTTCAAACTCTAAAAAATTTCTCCCCAAAGATTTAATTGTCTCCCCTGTAAACAACTCATCCTGTAGTTTTAAATAATTCCCTTGATTGTAGGGAATTTTGGAATAAGTTTGCCGAAATTCTGGGGAAATTCTCCTTAAAGCCTCTCCTAAGACCGCAATATTTCGCATCACTGCGTCTTGAGTTTTAATATCAGTAAAGAAATTTTCTTCTGTCATATTTGTAGTGAAAGTTACAATGCGACGAGCAAAAATTAGAGCATCCAAAATTGAGGCCAGATCACGATTCATAAATTACCTGAGCACTATTGATAATTGATAAAACTAAATTATTCATCATATACCTCCTAGAAGATCGGTCTATTTTTTAAGATAGGGTCGGCGATCCCCTTTGCCCAGTCTCCCCAAACCGTTTGCCGGTAACTTATCCCGTTCCCCTGCATAAAATAGAATATTCACCGTTGACCATGAACTAATATTGCCGGAGAGAGAACCGTCCTATGTTGCAAGGCTACCGTCGCCACGCTGCCAATCGCCAAAAGTTAGGCATTCCCCCCCTGCCCCTCAACGCCCAGCAGACTACCGAACTATGTGAACTGCTAAAAATCCCCCCGAAGCGGAAAAAGAAGAATTGATGATGTTATTGCGGGATTGGGTTCCCCCTGGGGTGGATGAGGCGGCCTATGTCAAAGCAGGATTCCTCAAGGCGATCGCAGGCGTTCCGGGCTGGTCTTCCGATTGGGCTTCCGTTTGCAGTGCAGACAATGTTTCCTTGGCCATGGCGGTTAACCTCGGGTAGGCATCCTTGACTTTTAACTCTATGTCAAATATCGACAAAGATTACGGTGGAACAAATATTGCTTTATTTGCATAGCATCCACTGCTCTCTACCAATTTGCACCATTCATTTCTCCAAAAAGTCCATAAGGTTCACAGATTATGTACGGTAAATTGCCGTATATTTTGGTAGCATGGTCTCATTCCCCATTGCCAGTTTTGTCCCATGACCCAGATCACCAAGTCCAAAGCCCTGGCTAGGCTGGAAGCCCGGATTAGTCCAGAAACAAAAGCGTTGATGCAAAAGGCGGCGGCCCTGGAGGGCAGATCATTAACTGATTTTGTCGTCGCCAGTGCCCAAGCGGCCGCATTGAAGGTGATTGAACAGCATCAAACTCTCCAATTAACCATTGCCGACAGTCAAGCTTTTGTTGATGCGCTACTACGGCCATCGGAGCCAAATAGTAAGTTAAAAAAAGCCGCCTTGCGTCACCAACAAATAATAGAGATTGATGGTGTTAAAAATTGAACTTCTTGATAGTCGTATCCATCAGCGCTCAGACTTTTACTGTGGAGAAGCATCTCTGGATACCTATATCCAAAAACAAGCTTCCCAAGACCTAAAAAGAAAAATTGCAACAATATTTGTCCTAGTTGATAATCTAGATAAAAAAGTGTTGGGCTACTACACTCTTTCAGCTTATACTGTCAACATTGCTTACTTAGAAACCGACTTTGCTAAAGGATTGCCCCGTTATCCCATGCTACCTGCAACCCTGTTAGGACGTTTAGCTGTTGACCAAAACTACAAAGGCCAGGGACTAGGTGAACTATTATTAATTGATGCCTTAAAAAGAGCTTGGGAAACCTCTCAATTAATTGCTTCCCTTGCCGTCATAGTGGAAGCCCTCAATGACCAGGCTTCTAATTTTTACATCAAATATGGCTTTGTGCCTTTTAATCAACAGCCAAGTAAACTCTATTTAGCAATGAAATCGGTGGAAAGACTCTTTTAGAATGATTTTTTTAGATTAATGTTTACTTTAAAGTAGCAAATATTTTAAGATGAACTACCAAATAAGCGCAAAATTGCATAGTAAATAATTATTTTTTGTGCATCTAGTTCTGGGCATAATTGGTTAAACCGAACCCATAGTAAGCTTTCTAGCTCTACTGCCTCGTTCCCTGGACATCTTTCTTTATACCGTAGCGGCATTACGTAAGGACAATTTTCCATGACCCCAGTTCAGCTAAAAAACTACCTGGAACAACTAGTTGGCAACCAAATTAAAACCAGCACCATGATTTGGGGGCCCCCTGGTATTGGTAAGTCCAGCATTGTGGCACAAATTGCTGAAGAAGGAAAACTGAGGTTCATTGACCTGCGGCTGAGTCAACTAGCACCGACGGATCTACGGGGTTTGCCCGTTGCCATTCCCACTAGCAAAACTAAGCCCCAGACAGGGACTTCTGCTTGGTATCCACCGGAATTTTTACCTAAAGATGGAGCTGGTATTCTCTTCCTCGATGAATTAAATATGGCCCCACCAGCTATGCAAGGGGTAGCCCAACAGTTAATTTTAGATCGTCGGGTGGGTAGCTATGAAGTACCAACGGATTGGTTTATCTGGGCGGCGGGCAATCGAAAGGAAGACCGGGCTTCCGTGTTTGAAATGCCGGCACCTTTAGCAAATCGTTTTTTACACCTGGACGTACAACCGGATTTTGAAAGCTTTAAGCAGTATGCCCTAGAGCAAAAATACCACGAACAGGTTATTGCTTTTCTTTCCTTCCGTCCAGGATTAATTCATAAGTTGGATCTCCAACGACCTGCTTGGCCATCTCCCCGTTCCTGGGCCATAGCCAATGGACTCCACCAAGTCAACTTAGATGTGTCCCCAGCGGTGGGAGAAGGATGCGCCGCTGAATTCAGTGCCTTTGTGCAACTCTATAAAGACCTACCGGATTTGGAAGCTATTTTTCGGGGACAGGGACAGAATATTGGTTTTCCCACCGAACCGTCCAGTGGTTACGCCTCCACCATTGGGCTGGCAGTGCGGGCGAAAGATGCCACCGCAGGGGTTAATGCTTTTCATTGGTTAACGGATAAAGCGGATAGTGAGTGGGTACAGTTATTTGTTACCGATATGGCCGGGCAATTGCGGCGGGCCGGTCACTTGGGAGCATTGTCCATCATGGCGAAAAAAGAACCAAAACTTAAACAGTTCATGCAGGGTTATCAGGAGTTGCTAGCGATATGAGCGATGATTGCCAAGCTCTGCTCAGTGCTACCCGATTGCGGCTACGGATGCAGTCTCCCTTTTTTGCTACCCTCGCTCTGTTTGCCCGTTATTACGTCACTGAAGCAATACCTACCGCTGGTACAGAGGGTAAAAATATCTATTTCAATCCCCATTATCTTGCCCAGCTTACCCCCGCCGAAAGGGACGGGCTATTTCTCCATGAGTTGTTGCACGGAGCATTGTTACACCAAAGCCGTCGGGCCAGTCGTCTGCCGGAGTTGTGGAATATAGCGGCGGATATTGTGGTTAATGGCATGATTGTGGCGGAGGGAAAATTTGTTATTCCCAAGGGGGGTTTACGGGAACCGGAATTAGAAAAATATAGTGTGGAGGAGGTCTATGAGTTACTGATTAAACGGGAAAGTCCCCCGGCTTTACCGATAGCGGATCTGTTGCAGGAAATTCCCAATCTAACTACCCAAAGTGATAGTAATAATAATGACAATGACCTAAATAGTAATGACAGTGAGCCTAATGGTGGGCAATCTTCAGCGAATTCCAGCAAAATCCATAGCCATTCACAGGATGATCAAGAAATCCACCGTAATCGTTTAGAAAGTCCTCGCCACCAGGAGGAGCAGTTGGCTGTCCATTGGCGGAATGCGATCCAACAGGCTACCGTTGTGGCCCGTAGTCAGTTCCAGGGCAATTTACCGGAAGGCTTAGAACGACACTTGGGGGAAATTGGCCAGCCTCAGTTGGATTGGCGCACCTATCTCTGGCGATTTTTAGTCCATACTCCCAATGATTTTCAGGGGTACGATCGCCGTTTTATCCATCAAGGTCTGTATCTGGAAGCTTTGGTGGGGGAAAGTGTTGAAGTTTTTTGTTGCATTGACACCAGTGGTTCGGTGGGGGACGAGGAGATGGGAATTTTCTTGAGTGAGCTGAGGGGTATTTTCGGTTCCTATCCCCAAATAAAATGTTGGCTCTGGTATGCTGATGCGGACTGCTATGGCCCCTATGAGCTAGATAATTTAAACGCAGTACCCAAACCCCAGGGGGGCGGTGGCACGGATTTTCGTCCCTTTTTTACGGCGGTGGATGAAAAGTGGAGCAGGGAAAAACAGGCAGTTATCTGTTACCTCACCGATGGTTATGGCAGTTTTCCCGACCAGGCCCCACCATTGGATACCCTCTGGGTAGTATCACCAGGGGGTAAGAATAGTGACGGTTTTCCCTTTGGGGAGGTGGTACGGTTAAGATCCTAATTGGCAACTATTTGGACAAAGCTATGGAAAAAGTTGTTCTTAAAACCACAAAACAAAGTCAAGGTAATGATTTTTCTTATTGGCAAACACAATCCTATGGGAAGCGACTGGAAGCCCTAGAACAAATCCGTCGAGAGTACCATCAATATAAATACAATGCTGAACCAAGACTTCAAAGAATTTATAGAATTGTTAAACAAAAATCAGGTTAAATATCTTGTCATTGGTGGCTATGCCGTAGCTATCCATGGACATCCTCGCTATACCAAAGATATTGATATCTGGGTAGAAATAGGTGAAAACTACTTATGGCATTGGCACGGTTTGGATTTAATAGTTTGGGGATAAATGCAGAGGATTTTCAAGCTCCCGACCAACAAGAGATAAAGCAATTAAAAGAAATCCAGATTTTTAGCTAATAATTAAACAACAGTAAAGATAATGTGAAATATAGCCAAAGTAGGAATTTAAATGATTATTTCATAGTTTGAAATCTTTAGGATTCGCGTTTTACTCCATGATGTTAACTGCCAAAGTATTAAAGCAGACATTCGCTTTTTGTGTAATCTCAAGTAGAAAACAAGTAATTCGATGGAGTCTGTCAAAGTATGAGTGAACATCGGAATCGAGTGGCGGATTTCTGGGATGGGTACATTTCAGCTTGGCTTGATGGAGATAACATGTTTGATGCTTGGCTTGAGAAGCAATGACCTTCCATAACCAGAGACCTCACTTCATGGCAAGAATCCTATAAAGGCAAGGGTAAAGGGGCACTAGACCTAACCTGCTTCCCCGACCCTTTTACCGGGGATCTTCGTGGCATAAATGGCGAACCCTCATTGGTGGTACTCGGGCTAAATCCTGGTGTTGGCTATCCTGAGCTTCAGTCCCGGGATGGTGTCTGGGCCAATCGTATACGGCAGACATCTTTCAGCAAATGCTTTGATCGTAGTCCCCCTGGCGATCAAGCTTGGCTCAAGCTCCATGTGAAAGAAAGTCCCTATTGGCGCAGTCTAATGAGTTTTGGTCAACGTTGCTGTGGCAACAATTTTGAGTTCAGCCA
This sequence comes from Synechocystis sp. FACHB-908, assembly GCF_014698595.1. Classification (NCBI taxonomy): domain Bacteria; kingdom Bacillati; phylum Cyanobacteriota; class Cyanophyceae; order Synechococcales; family Merismopediaceae; genus Synechocystis; species Synechocystis sp. FACHB-908. Next base: position 75,580 of record NZ_JACJTH010000004.1, read on the forward strand.
AATTCTCAATTTTGAACTTTATCCGTGGCATTCCTCTGCCCTAACATCAGCACTTAATTGTCCACCTTCTATAATTGACCTCTATGTTTTCCAGCCCCTTGCGGAAGTTCAAACTCGACACATCTTTGCGTTTGGGAAGCCGTGGGACAAAGTTTTTCAGGGTCTTGGTTTGACAGAAGTTCGACGCTATGGAGACGGTTTTCAGCCGTTGCCTGGAGTATCAACACCGGGTTGGACAGTGGTCATATTCCGTTCTGCCCTAATGACGGTACCAATTATTGTTAGTTGGCAACAGGGTTATGCTGGGCCACCAGGCAAACCACGTCTTCAAGCTCTACGGGCGATCATTGAGAATGAAGGTTAACGTAACATTGTTTTTGATGAAGTTATAGTTAACAAAGCTCAAATAGTAATTGTTGTTTCTAGCGCTTTTTTGATATACAAATAAAAACCAGAGATTTTCTTAAAATCTTCACCAAAAACAGCTTTGTTGATTTTACTGTTTCTTGTATTCTCAACAATATGCCAAGGTAAATCTTGCTCGTATTGCTTCAATATCTGCAAGTAATCAAAAACGCCTATTCTTTTCGTGTCTGCATTAAGCTGAAAATCGTACATCCCTAATTTGATAAAAATCCATGAAGCTTGACTATAAGATGTATCGCCAATAGTCACCTCGTCGGTTTTGTTATACCACTGACTCAATGCTTTATTGAAGTCTGATTTTGAATAAAATGTGGTACCTTTCTCAAAAAAAGTTGGGGAATTCATTTTAAGCACTAACAAAAAAATGTTAACAATTTAAATATTTGGTGGGAGACCTATCACCTTTTTTAAAATAATGAGATATATTACCATTGATGTAATCTTGCATTTCTGTAGCTACTTTTCCTTCAAAGAACCAGCGCTGACGACCTACATCGGTCACTTTACCGGAAAAATCCCAGCGGTCAATGCGATAAACTTGTAGGACAACCCCTTTGAAGGCAGCAAAGCCGTACTCTGCTTTTTCTCTCCTATGGCCAAGAATCCAGTCACTCCGGGTTATATCATAAATTTCTTGTTGGCTAAGATTGGTAGAGTAAGTTTTATTAAGACGAAAAATAATAGCAGGCTCAGTAATAGTAATAGCCTGAGTAATTTCTGGTTTATGTTTAGGAGAAAAATAGTGTTTGTAGCTCATAAAGTTAAACTTAAAGGTTATATTCATTTACTTTTTACAAAATTTGACTACATCAAACTTAACCTCCAAACTTTTTTCAGGGTCTTGATGTAAAAGTTTTGATTTTGTTCAACTATTGCTGGTGTCCAAGTCGAATAGCTTAAAATTCTGGTTGTAATGGGGAATGTTACGCTTCCTTTCTTTTGAAAATACTCTTTTTTCTTGATTTCAAAGCTTAAATTACTGCCGGATGAGTTTTTCTTTTGAGAGAGCAAAGCCAGATTGCCTAAACGATTGACCCAAATTGCATGATTTTCTTCATTCCATCCTAAGCTTTTCCATTCCAGGGTTAGGCTTTGGGGAAGAACGTGTTCTATTGTAAGGGTTTTACTTTTTAAGCTTTCACTCTGGCCACTTTCAGCTAAAGCAGAATCTAAGCGGAGTAAAATGTACTTTCTTCGAGTTTTATCCTTGTAAATATCTCCCTCAAGAACTTTTTTAATTAGTTCATCTTGCTTTTCTATATCGAGAGCTTTCTCAAGGGTGTCAATTGCTTCCCCCGCACTTTCTAGTGTCGCAAGAATAACTGGTCTGTAAGCACGGGCTCGGGCATTAATATCAAATCTCAAAAACATTATTGCAGCCGCATACCTTTCTAGTTCCACCAGAAATTTTAAAAGTTTAGTTGATTCATTTCTGTATCTGATCATGAAGGATATTAAGGGAGCTTTCCAATCATCATTATCAATTAGGTTAAGCCAACCAAGATAATTGTTAATTGAATCTTGTATTTCCAGATCTTCACATTCAAAGTTTTGATTATTAATAATTTCTAAAACTTTTGAGGAAGGAAGTAATAGCTCATCAACGAACTTAAAGACATGGTCTTTTGGATATTTTTCTTCATATTTTGGCAAAACTCTTTTTCTATATTCAGTCAAGATGCTCTTGCTAGGTCTTTCCTGATACTCAATCCTAAAAATATATGCAAAAAGAGACTCAAATTGACTTCGCCCTAAATCTCCCTCCATACTATCCCAAATTTCTGTATATTCTTTGCGTTTTTTCCCATCATCCATTTTGGAAATAATTTCTGCCTTAAGAATATCATTATGAGTTAAGTTTAATCCACGACTATTGATGGTTGAAAATATACGGTATGCCTTTTCAAAATCATTGGTGCTTACAACCACCAAATGACAGCATTTTAATATATTTCCTAGTAATTTAGTAAGCCACTGATCTTTATCCTGATCACTAATTTCTTTAAGTTTATTTTTTAATTGTTTGTCAAAGAAAATTGCATTATCTCTCATCTTGATTTGGCTGTCAGAATCAAATCCTGAATCCTGTTTGATTAAGTTTTCTATTCCACCAGGAGTATATATATTGTCAGCAAAGAACTGATTATCTTGTTTTCTAGTGGTAAGCCCTGGTCTTTTTTGACCATCGAAGTCTTCTTCAAAAAATAAATTTTCAATTTTTGAGTATGCTGTACTTGAAGGAGAAAGATGGTGACGGATAACGGCAAACAGGATTGTTAAGGTTGTGAGTCTTTGTTGTCCATCAACAACTTCTGCCTCTGGTTTGTTTTCTGATTTCACTAGAACCATGCTACCTAAAAAGTATTCTGGTTCCTCTTCTTCCTTTTGATCTAATGCATTAATCAAATCATTCCAAAATTCTTCTGCTTGATCATTCGTCCATGCATAGGGGCGCTGATATTCTGGAATCTTGAATTGATAGTCTTTAGGGGAAAAAACATTTCTTAGTGGATGTTCTAGGGCATAAATTGTCATAATTTCTCTTGCCTAAATTTAAGCTAAATGATTAAGTGGATGATATAGCTAAGCACCACCGAGGATTTTGGCTATAATCCAGATGAGGGCAAAGATTAGTCCGAAGATAAGCCAGAACATGAATTTGAATAGTTCTGCCATAATTTTAATCCTCTGGGATGATGTTTTGTCGTTGCTCCAGATTAGCCTGGGCTTTTTGTCGTACGAGACGATTCCCATCCAGCAATAGTTTTTGCAGAGTGGCATCGGGGGTTTTGGGGTGTTCTGCTATGGCACACCGTTCTAGCCAATCCCGACTGCGGTAGTTTTTGGCAAGGGCACCGGTGGGACAATGGGGAGAACGGAAGGCAATGAGACGAGGGTAGGTGGGAATAGAACTCTTGGTGAACTGTTCCAAGAAGGAATCCACGATTAAATCTGCGGGTGGGCAATTCAGATTCGATGCCACGCCCCTGCGTACATCTGAATTATTATCTAATGCAAGTTGGGTCAGTACCTCCACCGGGCAATTCGGATTCGATGCCACGCCCCTGCGTACATCTGAATTATTATCTAATGCAAGTTGGGTCAGTACCTCCACCGGGCAATTCGGATTCGATGCCACGCCCCTGCGTACATCTGAATTATTATCTAATGCAAGTTGGGTCAGTACCTCCACCGGGCAATTCAGATTCAATGCTATGCCCCTGCGCACATATGAATCATCTAATGCAAGTTGGGTCAGTACCTCCACTGGACAATTCGGATTCAATGTTACGTCTATGCGTACATCTGAATTATTATCTAGTGCAAGTTGGGTCAGTAGCTTCAACCTTAGCTCCACTGGACAATTCGGATTCAATGTTATGCCTATGCGTACATCTGAATTATTATCTAGTGCAAGTTGGGTCAGTACATCCACCGGGCAATTCAGATTCAATGTTATGCCTATGCGTACATCTGAATTATTATCTAGTGCAAGTTGGGTCAGTACATCCACCGGGCAATTTGGATTCGATGCCACGTCCCTGCGTACCCTGTAATCATCATCTAGTGCAAGTTGGGTCAGTACCTCTACCGGGCAATTCAGATTCGATGCCACGTCCCTGCGCACATATGAATTATTATCTAGTGCAAATTGGGTCAGTACATCCACCGGACAATTTGGATTCTCCGCTACACAAATGCGTACCCAGCAACCATCATCTAGTGCAAGTTGGGTCAGTAGCTTCAGCCTTAGCTCCACCGGACAATTTGGATTCTTCGCTACACAAATGCGTACATCTAAATCATCATCTAGTGCGAGTTGAGCCAGTACATCCACCGGACAATTCGGATGCGATGCTATGCGCCTGCGTATCCAGTAATTCAAACAAACTAAATCCTTTAACTCCGGCCAGAAATACCTAAAAAAATCCGTTACCCGTTCATTTTCTTTCTCCGGTACTCGCCGCTTTAACCCCTGCTCTTCCCAGCTTGGTTCGACCTCTACTCCACTATTAACATGGAGCTTGGCCGCTATAACCACATCCCAATCCCCATGCTCGGTCAACCCCTGGACCACCTCCGCCGGCACATTCGGGTTAATCAACAACGACTGCAACGTATTTTCATCACCATTGGTAGCCGCCCAGCGCAGAAAACTAACCGGAGCCACTTCCCGCTTCAGCAAACTATTGAGGGAAGACTTGGGAAACTCCGACAACAGATTGGGATTTTCGATCAATAAAATATCGAACACCGGATTGTCCAACAACTGCTCCGGGAACAGGGAACCCAGTTTTAGTAACACCTCCGTCGGCGTATTGGGATTACTGACCAGAGCTTTAAGCAGGGGCTTGTCGCTGGTGTGGCTCAGCTCCTCCAACAAATCCGGTGGGGCCATATAATTAGCCGCTACTAGCTTGGCCAGTTTGGGGTCTTGGGCCAGTTCCCTTAGACGGTCTAGACTGGTGGACTCAGATTGGGCTTCGGCCTTGGGAGTAAGCTTTTTAAGTTTAGGCATAGGAATATAACAATAAACCTAATCTAATTGTGCCAGTGACTGCTGTTTTAGAGTCAAAAAATATAAGCAGTAATTTCGTTTGATAAAAAGCAAAATATATGGCAGTGGTCTCCTAACAAGGGAGGTTTCTGTAACTACGTGAGTGGAGTGTCCCATCAATAGTGATGGCAGTGAGAAGCAAATCCTATTACCAGGGCTGTAAGGTGGCCCCGAAAAAGTGGACAGGGGAGAAAGCTCTAAACTAAAAACTGCAACCGGGGAAAACAATCATGGCTGATTCTCAAATAGCTGTTTTTAGCGCTACTGGTGGGGTTCAGTTTAGACTTGGAGATGATGTTAACTGGCGCTGGTGGGCTGGCGGCGTGTTTCAGTCCCGATCGCCGGGATTAGTAGAAGGAAAGAATCCTTGCGAGTATAAGTCATACAGACGGAGTTTCAGTCCCGATCGCCGGGATTAGTAGAAGGAAAGATGAAGAAATATTGGCAGTGTGGGAGGGACTAGTTTCAGTCCCGATCGCCGGGATTAGTAGAAGGAAAGCTACGGCTAGGTATGCACCATCACTGGAAAAATCGTTTCAGTCCCGATCGCCGGGATTAGTAGAAGGAAAGATTGCCGACCGTTCAGGACAATATGCTGGGAGCGATGGTTTCAGTCCCGATCGCCGGGATTAGTAGAAGGAAAGCTGTTGGCGAAACAGGAAAAATCTACGTAACAGAAGAGTTTCAGTCCCGATCGCCGGGATTAGTAGAAGGAAAGAAGTATTAAAGGAGTTGGGCGGTGGCTAGTAACAGTGTTTCAGTCCCGATCGCCGGGATTAGTAGAAGGAAAGAATCGAGTGATTTTTGAAGAATCATTAATGGAAGTTTCAGTCCCGATCGCCGGGATTAGTAGAAGGAAAGGTTAACTATTCCTTCTAGCCATGCTTAACATTGCCCGTTTCAGTCCCGATCGCCGGGATTAGTAGAAGGAAAGTTTGCCGGGAATACCATCAATTTCCCCCTGGTAGTGTTTCAGTCCCGATCGCCGGGATTAGTAGAAGGAAAGTTTGCCGGGAATACCATCAATTTCCCCCTGGTAGTGTTTCAGTCCCGATCGCCGGGATTAGTAGAAGGAAAGCCGAAAAGGGACACCACCTATCCCCGAAAAGGGAGTTTCAGTCCCGATCGCCGGGATTAGTAGAAGGAAAGACCACTCGACGATCAGATCTTCATCAATCAACCGAAGTTTCAGTCCCGATCGCCGGGATTAGTAGAAGGAAAGTCGGAGCCAGGCCCACCAAAAGCCGCTTGGTAGGATTGTTTCAGTCCCGATCGCCGGGATTAGTAGAAGGAAAGCCGACTTTTGGATCGATTAGAATCCGACGATGGCTAAAGTTTCAGTCCCGATCGCCGGGATTAGTAGAAGGAAAGTAGTTTTTGTCGTTAGCTTTCGTTCCAACTTTGGTTTCAGTCCCGATCGCCGGGATTAGTAGAAGGAAAGGGACCAGACTGCGTAGCGGCGTTTGAACCTTACTTGTTTCAGTCCCGATCGCCGGGATTAGTAGAAGGAAAGCCGCTTAACCTCAATGGACAGGGCAGGATGGCCCAACAAATGTTTCAGTCCCGATCGCCGGGATTAGTAGAAGGAAAGCTAGCCTGGTATTTTGCAGTTAAAAGTCCCAATCTTTGTTTCAGTCCCGATCGCCGGGATTAGTAGAAGGAAAGCCGCTTAACCTCAATGGACAGGGCAGGATGGCCCAACAAATGTTTCAGTCCCGATCGCCGGGATTAGTAGAAGGAAAGCTAGCCTGGTATTTTGCAGTTAAAAGTCCCAATCTTTGTTTCAGTCCCGATCGCCGGGATTAGTAGAAGGAAAGCCGCTTAACCTCAATGGACAGGGCAGGATGGCCCAACAAATGTTTCAGTCCCGATCGCCGGGATTAGTAGAAGGAAAGCTAGCCTGGTATTTTGCAGTTAAAAGTCCCAATCTTTGTTTCAGTCCCGATCGCCGGGATTAGTAGAAGGAAAGTTATCGGATTCTCCTTTGGTGGTGGAATCTCTGCATCGTTTCAGTCCCGATCGCCGGGATTAGTAGAAGGAAAGGAGGATATCCTTAAGGGCTTCCGTGCCAGCTTTGGTTTCAGTCCCGATCGCCGGGATTAGTAGAAGGAAAGCCCGTAGGCGTCATTACCCAGGAGGGAAACCCGAGTTTCAGTCCCGATCGCCGGGATTAGTAGAAGGAAAGTTTCATTCCCAAAGCCTTATGACCAGCTTAGCCAGTTGGTTTCAGTCCCGATCGCCGGGATTAGTAGAAGGAAAGCCAGGCTTTCCCTACCTGTCCGATGGCGTGACATACAGTTTCAGTCCCGATCGCCGGGATTAGTAGAAGGAAAGTAAACCAAGTAGAAACGAGGCAGAATCATTATGGAGTTTCAGTCCCGATCGCCGGGATTAGTAGAAGGAAAGAGAGCAAAGTTAGCATCGAAGGAAGCACGATAATCGTTTCAGTCCCGATCGCCGGGATTAGTAGAAGGAAAGGATCAGTTTCGGTTGCCTTATGCCAAAGATCTAATGTTTCAGTCCCGATCGCCGGGATTAGTAGAAGGAAAGATTGGGGGATCTGGCAGGGATCTGGCCCCCTCACGTTTCAGTCCCGATCGCCGGGATTAGTAGAAGGAAAGTTGAATCCAAATGGCAACGCCGGAAGCTGATTGTTTCAGTCCCGATCGCCGGGATTAGTAGAAGGAAAGTCGGGGGCGTAGGTTTCTTCCACCACATCTGGAATGTTTCAGTCCCGATCGCCGGGATTAGTAGAAGGAAAGATAGCGATGCCCGATTCTCTCCAGCTTCTTCAGCAGTTTCAGTCCCGATCGCCGGGATTAGTAGAAGGAAAGTAGACATTGTTGAAGAACTTGGACTGATGGAAGAAGTTTCAGTCCCGATCGCCGGGATTAGTAGAAGGAAAGAACGGGCTGGGTCTGGAACCGGAATTCGTGTCTATTGTTTCAGTCCCGATCGCCGGGATTAGTAGAAGGAAAGTCAAGTCTTCTTGAATCGACAACAATTTAACCTCGTTTCAGTCCCGATCGCCGGGATTAGTAGAAGGAAAGCTTGTTTTGTTGCGCTTTCTCTAGCAACTTGCTATGTTTCAGTCCCGATCGCCGGGATTAGTAGAAGGAAAGAGCCAGCGGCTTTTCCACCAGGAAAATTAGGGCAAGGTTTCAGTCCCGATCGCCGGGATTAGTAGAAGGAAAGCCAAGCTGTTATTGACTTAATCGAGTCTGTCCGCAAGTTTCAGTCCCGATCGCCGGGATTAGTAGAAGGAAAGCACCTCCATGCTTGCTATGTTGCCTGGGATGGCAAGTTTCAGTCCCGATCGCCGGGATTAGTAGAAGGAAAG
>NZ_JACJTH010000040.1:0-18090 GCF_014698595.1 Synechocystis sp. FACHB-908
GGTTCCGTTGATTTTGTGGCCTGGTATGACCTAGCGGACTTGCTCGACGATCTTTGTGGCCTGGGGGGTTGGGAATGGTTAATCATCGACACCCAACAAATTGGCGATCGCCTAACCCTCACCGGCTCCCTCACGATCCATGGGGATGACCGCAGTTTGACCAGGCAGGCCACCGGCACTGAAGACATTGATTGCAATAGCTACGGTGATCCAAGCTCCAATGCGGAGGCCATGGCCCTGAGAAGATGTTGCGCCAAGTTTGGCCTGGGCCGTGACCTATGGCGGAAAAACAAACCCCAGCCCCTCAAAATGGGACAACGACAAGAACCAGAGAAACAGACAGTTTTGGCCCCTGGCACTATCTCACGGGAAGAATGGCTCAAGAGAAAACAAGCCAAATCCTAAATAAAGTTCAACCCTCAATAACAATGGGGGATTCTTGCACCAACTAAGCTCTAACCATTGCGGAAGAATGCTTTAGGGCAGAAATAGCCCGGAGATTTAACAATAACCAAGATTGATAAGACCTATAAGTTTCTGTATATTAAATGACTTTTTTACTTTAGCTATTTAGCTAGAAAGTATTTAGATTTATCTGCTCCCACTTAGGAAACAATGCTGATAACCTCTCTATGACTTAAAACTTAACGGTTTTTTATTTCTAGCGCAATTACAAAAACGATGCTACTACCCCCTCACGGTCAACCCAAAGAAAAAATTTTCAAACTCCTTGAAAAAGATGAGACTTTTAAGTTATGGTCTTGAATTACTAGCCTTTACCCCCGGAGTTCTTCTACCCCTGTACCCCACTAAAAAAGGCAACGGGCAAAAAAGGCCCATCGCCAATAGCAAAAAAATAGTGCAAAATCCTGTAAATTTATTGGGAGGATCCACCGTTCCCCATTCAGTATTTAGAGGTTTGAAATGTTTCAGCGGCAAGGTCAGCCGCATCCTATAGTTCCCCAAAACAACCAAAGACCCAAATTCCTCTCAGCTTGGCGGCGGGCGGAATTCAGGTCTGCTCTAGTTGTCCTAAGAAAGGATGCGTATCTAGAAATAATCGGTTCTTGTGCTCTTTGGGAGAGCAAGAAGCAACCAAAGGAAAGGAGGCTTCTGAGATGAAGCATTATAAAACTTCACACGGGTCCTATTCTAGCGCATTCTCCCCCCTCCTAGTCAATAACCCGAACCATTCCAGCTTTGGGGAGAACAAATTACAACCCACCAGCCGCCACAATCCTTGCCCAGTCTGCGCTAAAACCAATGGCAATTGCCGCACCATAGCCGATGGTGGGGTGCTGTGCATGACTTTCCCCGACGGAGATGGTCATCCCGATCATCGCTACGTCAAACCCAGTGAGAATGGACTTTGGGGTGTTCATTACCCCCGCAAGGATGGTGATTTTGACCGACAAGCCTGGGAAAAAAGGAAGGAGGAGAGGGAAACCAGAAATCAGGAAATTGAACGGCAAAGCCGAGAAAAATGTCTCAGCCCAGAGCAACGGGATAGGGGCTATAAAGCCATCCTTGACCAGTTGACTTTGACTGATGAAGATCGCTCCTATCTAGAAGGCCGCGGGATATTACCAGAGGTTATTGCCCGATGTCGTAGCGTGAAAAAGTGGCAGAAATTGAGCCATACAGCCCATGTAAACTTGCCTGGGGTCAATCGCTATGGCAGCGGGTTAAACAACCCAGCCGATGGGATTCTAATTGCTATTCCCGGCATTGGAGGATACCTAACCAATCTCCGACTAAATGTCCCCCTCGACCTCAACCGAAAATACTCAGCCATATCTAGTGCTAATCGTGGGCTCAAGCCCAACCTAGAAGATGGGGGCACTCCCTTTGGGATATTTTTCCCCGAGAACTGGACAGACTTTACCCATATCGGCATTTGTGAAGGACCTGAGTACAAAGCTCCGTCCGCCGCTCAGAGATTGAACTTTCCCGTAGTTGGGTTTGAGGGGGCGGCGGGAATGACTACAATCAAACGTTATCCAGCCCGATTAAAACAAATTGAGGATTATGTCAAAGAGCAATTATGCAAACTTACGAAGAACGAGTATTTAAAGCTTTCCAGTGTATGGCAAAGCACTATGATGAGCTTTGCGACTTTTTTGACTGGGCAAACTACAAAGGATACGCAGACGGAGTACTCATTTCCAGTACAAATATCAGCCCAGTTTGCTTTCAAGATTCTTGGTGTCTGTTTGTTTCCCACCATGAATGGGCAAAAGATTGGGACTATCTTCACGGAAAGCAAGAAACTATTAAAGGAGTGGAGTACGCCGTCGAGCTTTGGAACAAAAGAGCCTACCCCGACGGAGCTGTCGGATACCTTACCCCCGTCGCACTCGAGGAAATTCTCTAGTCCATTTAGGTTCTGCTTAATCCCTGATGCAGGGATGGAAAAGAATTCTTCGGTGATGGGATTTTATACAAAAACCCTAAAAGCTATAGAGTCCCAGGGTTACCTAGTAGATGTGGCCGATTGGGGCCAGGGCCACGACAAATCGGTGGGGGACATTGACGAAATCAGCCCGGAGCAGATCGCCGCCATCCAACTGGTTTCCCCGGAGGAAGCCTTTGCCGATGTACCTGGGCTACAGTCCACCGTTGCAGAGTTCAAGGATTGGGTTAGCAAACAGGTCAAACGGATTAAACCCCAGGGCTTTGGTGCTCCTGTGATTGCAGGGGAGCTATTCACCGGCGACCGGGTTGATGCCCTAATTAAACAACTGGAAAAAAATCGCTACGTTCTCGATGCTTCCTGGACTGGGGATGGTAAGTCCCATGCCATTGTCCCCCTGGCGAAGGTCCTGGCACATCGACTGGAAACATTGCATCCAGAGCAGGAAATCAAGATTTATCTGATTTCCCATTCCTACCGTCAACCCACGGTGGAAGCTTTAACCGCCATTCAAGCCATGCCCACCCGCCATGGAGACCGATATTTTCCCCATGGGGAGCTAGAGGAAGCGGCTAACTGTATTCGTTCCAAGCAATTTAACCAAGTAGCGGAAAAGGGCTATAACCCCCACCAGGGCGGTAAACATAATCCCATTTGTCACTCCTGCCCAGCTTTTAACTACTGTGGCACTGACCCCGGTATGTTCCGCCAGCAACGACGCTTAGCCCTGCAACACCAAATTATCCGTTGTCACCCCAGCCAAATTCCCGCTAAAGGGGAAAATCAACTCACTGTGGTGATTTGGGATGAACCGGCGGAGGAGCAACCCACCAAAACCATCAATACCAATATTGGGGAGCTAGACCAGGAAATTGCCTACCACCGTCGCCACTCCCAGTTGTCGGATGCCCAGAAAGATATTCTCGATGAAATGGCATCTCTGCTGGAAAGGTTAATGGCTGGTGCTCCCAAGTTGGGCCTGGACACTGCTGAGGTGCTTAACCAGGTCAAAGATCTCAACCAAGACCTACTAGGGGAACTGATCACCCTACTGGAGCAAAAGGAACGGGATTTATTTGATATTTTCCCAGCCCCCACCTTGGCTACCTTCAAGGATAACCAGGATGCTTTTGCAGGTTTAACAGCTAAGGAAACCGCCAAACTCAAGGGCCAGTTCCGCCGCAGTAATCAATACGCTGTGGGGGAAGCGACCAAAATGACGGAGGAAAAACTCCAGGAATTACCCAGCAATGGCCTAATCCATCTACTCCGTTGCCTCCAGGGCCAGGCCTCTGTCCAAATCCAACTGTTTCCCCAAAATCTGCTGCTCACCATCGATCGCCGTCAGGAATTGGCCCCCATCAGGAACGCTGATTATGTAGTTGCCCTAGATGCCACCAACAATGGGGCGGATTTTGCCTGCTTGCTCAATGTCGAAAAGGACAAGGTTAAGGTCATCAAACGAAAAACGGAAAAACCTTTCCAAAACCTCAAAGTTGTCCAAATTGTGCTGCCGGGGTGGGGTAGCTCCCGACCCAGTGATAGGGCCATGGAAAAGGCGATCGCCGTCAAGGATGCATTATTCCAAGCCTATGGCCCCATGCCGGTGCTCACCTACAAGGCTCAACTGGAAACCCTATTGGCGGCAGGGCAATGGTATCGGGATAGTCGGGGCAGTAATCAATTTGAGGGCCAGCCCCAGATGCTCTCCTGTGGTTTACCCCTGCCCAATCTGGGGGCCATCAAGGCACAATTCCTGGCCACTGGCGGACAACCCGCAGATTTTGAGGAGCATTACCACCGCCGCTCCCAAAGGGAAGTGTTGCAAAACTTTGGCCGTCAGCGGGCTAACCGCTACCCCCGCCAGCAGTTTACCCATTTCATTATCACCGGCGACCCCCAGCACAATACCATCCACGACCTAGGCTGGGTCAAGGAATTTGGGGCGGATTATGTTTGCCTCCATGGTTTTGAAATTACTCCCCACGCTGGCGATCGTTCCCAGATTGCCCGCTGGCATATTGTCGAGGCGATCCGTTCTGGCTTCACCACCGGCAGTGCCATTGCCGAGAAGTTAGGTTGCAGTCGTCGCAATGTGACCGATGTGTTGACCAATGGGGGAGCTACCCTCACCAAGGTTACCAAGGCATTACTGGATACAACTGAACTGGGAAGTTCCTCTTATAAGTCCCCTATAAGGCTCGGTTCCCACCTGGAGGATCTGCCGTCGGAAATTTTGGCTTTGCTGGGCATTAATCTCCCAGAGGCGATCGCCGAAGTGGTGGAAATTATCCAAGCCGTGGGTTGGCGATCATTTGCCGAGGACTATTTACCCACTTTGCCCCAGCGTTTACGCTCCACTATCCTGGCAACTTTCTGGTCTTTCCTTGATTTGGTTGCCCCGGCCCCTGTTTGACTTGTTTTTTAACTAAACTGCAAACCTCAATATGAAAAGGAGTTTTAGCCATGGAAAACTTCGACACCTCGACCTATTTGCCGGATGTGAGGGATTCACGTTGGCAGGGGAACGACTGGGGAAAATCCAAACAACTCAGTTTGTTGAAATCGATCCCGACTGTCACACCATCCTCCAGCACCACTGGCCCCAGGGTGAAAATAAAACTTCGATGGCCCTTACCGGAAGTACGTCCCCGGCGATCTAGGGGCCAGGGTAGTGGTTATATCCGACTGCACTATTGCGAAAAACAGACCCGCTCCGGCAAAAAATCCTATGAGCAGTACTATTACCACTATGAGCTTTGGGAGAATGGCATCAGACAGCACAAGGGGTCAAAGTATATCCCCAAGGATAAGCTTGATGTGGTGCAGGAATGGGATAGAAAGAAAGTCGATGTAGTCCTCATTCTGCAATATCTTGGCAAAGACTGTACTAATCTATGAAGCCTTTCTAACGCCCGCCGGTGACAGCTCACTTTTTTGGAAAAATTGAACTGATATAGTGACTGTCTAAACAGTTAGACGTTTACCTGTCTGTATTGTTAGCTAGTTAAACAGTTAGAGCTGTGCGAGCATTTCCCTGCTTAGCTGTCTAGACGTTTGAAGTAAGCGACTAACAGCTCCTCCACTAATTCGGACATATCTTGCTCAGTGCTTAGGGTATGGGTGCGTAATTTTAGGTGGGTGGCTTTGGAGATATAAAGAGTGGTTTTTTTAAAATTTGGATCTTTACTTTTGGCGATCGCTGCTTCTGATTTTGTTTTGACTGATTCTGAACTAGTTGATTCTGCCTGAACAAAATTCTCGAAGCCGGCAAAGCGATTTTTTTCCTTAGCCATAAATTTCACCTCCCACGGTTTTGTAATCATTCCAACCGGCCCCTGCATACCGATCGCCTTTGACATCACGAACGACACAACCCTCTAAGGCGGCCTTGGGAAAAGCGGCGTATCGAGTGATCATTCGCTTAAAAACAGGTAATCCTAAGCTTTGGAGATATTCTTTGGCTTCTGTTCCTGCTGTGGAAGGTTTTGGCGGAACAATAGTCATCAAAATCCGAAAGTTTGGAATGTTTAGCTGTTTAAACGTCTGGATGTTTGCTTGTAATGCTCCCATGGAAAGGGCATCAGGAGACGTTGGCAAGATCATGAGGTCACACCCCCTAGCAAGGGATCGAATTTCTTCAATCTCTGGTCGGGCTGGGGTATCAACGACGATGTGCTCATAATTACGGGCCGCTTTTAATCCTTCCCGCTCATCAACAACTGGGAAATCTAGCTTTTCATGGGATGCCCAAAGCAGTGCCGAACGGTTCAAGTCCCCATCAATCAGGATTGTTGGAGCTTTGTTATTGAGGTAGGCGGCCAGGTGAATAGAGCTTGTGGTTTTACCTACCCCACCTTTAAAAGCAGTAACGGTGATAATCATTAGATGGTTAAATATTTAAAAGTTTAGACGTTTAACTGTGTAAACTTTCGAATGGCTAAAAGGGGAGACGCTTGGAAGTTTAAAATGTTGCTAAGATTTTTGGCAGCAATGTGCAATAAAAATTACTAGGGGTTAATGAGTCTGATTGTGAGGAGCTTGTCGAAGTTCGATTCAGACAGAGTGCCAAAGTTTTTATTAGGGGTTTCAAGTGATGACTAAAAAAATACTAGGGGTTTGGGATGAAAGATAACCGTTATTCTCCTGACTGGCCTCAGTTGGCCCTACAAAAAAAGCAAGCTGTTGGTTGGGTCTGTGAACGGTGCGGGGTGCAATGCCTCAAGCCTGGCGAGGGGAAGGGGTTATTAAAGGAGGAACGGTATCGGCTCAGGATGGCGGTTCATCACTGCGATTATGATCCAAGTAATAATTCCCCTAGTAATTTGATGGCTTTATGCTCCCCCTGTCATCTTCATTACCACCAGAGACAACGGGGGAATGTGACTCCAGGGCAGTTATCATTAGGTTTTGTTTATCGCTCTTGCCTTGTTTGTGCCCAACAATAAAGATTGCCACCCATGCCCAAACTGACCTTGCCTCAGCTAGAACGTCATCTTTTCAAGGCGGCGGACATTCTACGGGGCAAAATGGATGCTTCGGAATTCAAGGAGTATATCTTTGGGATGTTATTCCTTAAGCGAGCTTCAGACGTGTTTGAGCAGCAATATCAGCAGATTATTCGGGATAATCTGGCGAAGGGTCGATCTGAGGAGGAAGCAAAACAACGGGCGGAAAGAGCAAGTAGTTACCAAGACTTTTTTGTACCGGAACGGGCGAGGTGGGCAACGATTCGGGATGAACTCCATGACAATGTGGGTAATGGTCTAAATAAAGCTCTGGCTGCTTTGGAGGAGTCGAATGTGGCTTTATCTGGAGTTTTGGGACATATTGATTTTAATCGGAAGGTGGGGAAGACCACGCTATCGGATACTAAGCTGCGGGAATTAATTTTTCATTTCAATAAGTACCGTTTGTTGAATGAGGATTTTGTTTTTCCTGATTTACTTGGTGCTGCCTATGAGTATCTGATTGCCGAGTTTGCGGATTCAGCAGGGAAAAAGGGGGGGGAATTTTATACGCCTCGTGATGTGGTGCAGTTGATGGTGCGTTTGGTGAAGCCAGCGGCAGGGATGTCAATCTATGACCCCTGTGTGGGTTCGGGGGGGATGCTCATCCAGGCGAAGCAGTACATTGAGGAGTGTGGCGGTGATTCCCGGAATTTATCGCTCTGTGGTCAGGATAATAATGGTGGGGTTTGGGCAATCTGCAAAATTAATATGTTGTTGCACGGGATTAAGGATGCTCGGATTGAAAATGAGGATACGTTACAAAATCCTCGGCATATCGTTGATGGAGAGTTAGAGCGGTTTGATCGGGTGCTGAGTAATCCGCCTTTTTCTCAGAATTACGAGAAAACAAATCTGGAGTTTAAAAATCGGTTTAATCATGGCTGGTGTCCGGAGTCGGGTAAGAAAGCCGATTTGATGTTTGCTCAGCATATGCTCTCGGTGTTAAAGGTCGGGGGAATAGTGGCGACGGTAATGCCCCACGGGGTTTTGTTTCGGGGTGGGGATGAGCAGAAGATTCGTAAAAGTTTGATTGAGAAGGATCAGATTGAAGCAATTATTGGTTTACCGCCGAATTTGTTCTATGGCACTGGTATCCCGGCTTGTATTTTGGTGATGCGTCGGGCTGGGGAAAAACTACCGGAACGTCGGGGCAAGGTGCTATTTATCAATGCGGATGCGGAGTTCTATGCCGGTCGGGCCCAGAATTATTTGAAGCCGGAGCATATCGAAAAAATTGTGAATGCGTTTGAGGCATTTGTGGATATTCCAGGTTATGCGGCGGTGGTCAGTCGGGAAATTTTGGCTGCTGAGGAGAATGATTTTAATTGCAATATTCGGCGTTATGCGGATAATGCGCCACCACCGGAACCGCAGGATGTGACGGCTCATTTGTTGGGGGGGATTCCTTTCGATGAGATAGAAGCACAACGGAATTTGATGGGCAGTCATGGGTTTGACCCGCTGCGAATTTTAGTGGAAAAGGCTTAGGGAGATTTTGGTAATGCAATATTTTGATTTTTTGCCGGAGATTACTGAGAAGTCGCAAATTAAGGATTTTGTGGCGAATGATGCGGGGGTGAAGACCCAGGAGGCAAGGCTCTATGGGGCGTTTGACGAGTGGTGGTGGTTGCATTCGCCGATGTTGAACCAGTTGCCGGAGTCGAAGGGTTTGATGGAGCTGCGGACGGCGTTTTTTGAGTCGTTTATTGCTAGTTTGGAGCCTGTGGGTCTGTTGGATCGGTTTAAGGTGACGGGGGTTATTGCCACTTGGTGGGATGAGGTACGGTATGAGTTGCGGACGTTGGCGGAGTCTGGTTTTTCAGGGTTGGTGGATAGTTGGATTGATACGATTCGGGATGCTCTGGAGGATGACGATGATGATCAGCCTAAGGGTAAAGAGCAGTTTGATCCGTTGAGCCACAAGTTAGTGGTACAGCTTTTGGCGGATTATCTGGAGGAAATTGAAGCGGCGGAAGGTCTGGTGGCGGATCTGGAACAGCAAAAGGTAGCGTTTGAGCAGGGGGATGATGATGCTGAAGAATCAGATGACGATGAGGAGGAAACGGTGAAAAATGTGGCCAAGGCTCTGGACGATCGCCGGAAGGATCTCAAGAATGACATTAAGGATGCTCTGAAACGGATCAAAGTGCTGAAGAGTGGGGCAACGGTGAAGGGGCAGAATTCGATCGCCGCCCAAAGAAAGTTAGGCAATGATACGACGGCACTGGAGCGGGAACTTGTGGAACTGGAGGGGTTTGTGGCTCCGGTGTTGGCTGAGATTGGGGAAATTGAGGCGAGGTTGGAACCCTATAACGAGATTAAGGCTAGTTTGGCGGAGGCCCGGAAGGCTTTACGGGGGTTGAAGGATCAACTTATTGGGCGGTTAGTGGCGGCACGGGCAGAGCTTGGTGAGGAGGGTTGTGAAAAGTTGGTGTTGGCGGCGTTTTATGAGGGGCTAAAGTCCCATCTGGATCGCTATGGGGCGGCGCATTTTCAGCAGGTGGTGGCGGCGGTTGAGAATTGGTGGGATAAGTATCGGGTGACGTTGCGGGATATTGTCAGCGAACGGGACACTGCGGCGGCAAAGTTAGATCAGTTTTTGGAGGGATTGGGATATGTCTAATAATTGGAATATATTAAATTTTGGAAATTTGATAATTCTCGAATATGGCAATACTTTAACAGAAGAAAATAGAAGTGGTGGAGATTATCCCGTTTATGGATCTAATGGAATTATTGGATTCCATAAAGCTTATTTATTAGATTCTCCTAATATAATTGTTGGGCGTAAAGGCAGCGTAGGCGAAGTAGTTTGGGCAAATAAAAATTGTTGGGCTATTGATACCACTTATTATGTAACTTTAAAACAAGACAATAGTTTACGCTTCATTTATTGGTTATTAAAGTCTTTTGATTTGAGAAAACTTGATAGTTCTACAGGAGTACCTGGACTTAATCGAAATGATGTTTATAGAATTAAATGCAATTTGCCATCACTGCCAGAGCAGGAAAAGATAGCAGAAATATTGGATACGATGGATGAGGCGATCGCCAAAACGGAGGAGTGTATCGCCAAGCTGAAGAAGATCAAAGCGGGCTTAGTCCATGACCTGCTGACCCGTGGCATTGATGAAAACGGCGAACTCCGTGACCCCGTAAGGCATCCAGAACAATTCAAACAGTCGGCGATCGGGCTTATTCCTAAGGAGTGGGATATAAAAGAGTTGTCTCAATTAGCTACTGTTGATCGAGGTAAATTTACTCATAGACCAAGAAACGATCCTAATTTTTATGGAGGACAATATCCTTTTATTCAAACGGGAGACATTGCACAAAATTTAGGTCAAGTAATTCGTTCATATACACAAACTCTAAATGAAAATGGGGCAAAGGTTAGCCGAGAATTTCCTGTAGGAACAATTGCAGTAACAATTGCAGCAAATATTGCTGATACAGCCATCTTGGGGATACCTATGTTTTTCCCTGATAGTATTGTTGGTGTTACTGTGTTTCCACAATTTAATCATCGGCTAGTTGAACTCTGTATTAGATTTGCAAAACATAAGTTAGATGCTAAAGCAACTCAAAGTGCACAAAAAAATATAAATCTTGAAGATTTAAGACCTTTACTTATTCCATTTCCTAGGAATCCGAAAGAGCAGGACAGAATGTCATCTGTATATGAAAAATTTGATGAACGATTAAAAAAAGAAGAAGCATATCTTGAAAAACTCAAGCTACATAAAAAAGGACTAATGCACGACCTCCTCACTGGCAAAGTCCGAGTTAACCATCTTTAAAAACCGCTAAATAGGGCGCATAACAAAAAGCTCGGTTCCGTTTTTGTCCTGTGATTTCCTCTAGCAGCCCCACATCACAAAGGTCTTTCACCAACTTATTTGCATTTGGGTAGGATAACCCTGTTACCTCCATGGCATGTTCTACTGTGAAGATCGGCTTAAAATACAGCGTTTCCAATAAGGCGATCGCATTCCCAGACTTCCGACCCATCTGATCTAACAGCAAAATACGATGTTCTTCCTTTAACTGGACAATCTGCCGTGCTGTCCTTGCCGCTTCATTCGCTGTTTCCGCAATCCCCCGCAGAAAAAACTTTAACCAACTTTCCCAATCCCCAGCATCCCGAACCCCCTGTAACAGGTCATAATAACGAGTTCGGTACTTCTTAAAATAGTAGGAAATATAAAGCAGAGGTCGCTGGAGAATCTGCTGCTCACAAAGCAAAAAAGTAATCAACAAACGACCCACTCGACCATTACCATCCAGAAACGGGTGAATCGTCTCAAACTGAGCATGAGCCAAGCCAATCTTGATCAGCGGCGGCACATAACTCGCATCCTGAAGCCCACAACCACTTGCCCCAATCCAATTCTGAGTACGGCGAAACTCCCCCGGACTCCGTTCAGCACCCCGAACCCCCTGCATCAGTTTTTCATGGATCTCCCGAATTAGTCGCAGAGAAATCGGCAAAGACTGTAAACGCTTCAGACCATAATTAACCGCCGCAATATAGTTCACCACCTCAGCCACATCCTGCGGATTATCCGGATCCAAAGTCTGAGATTCAAACTCTAATACATCAATTAGAGAAGCCTGAGTGCCTTCGATCTGACTCGATAACACCGCCTCTTTCCGCACATACATAAACACGAATAGATTAGGATTCGGTAGTGCATCCGTTGAACCATCCAACCGACCCAATGCCCGATCAGCTTTAGAGAGCAAGTTCCACATTTCCTGATCCATTTCGACGGCAGGATTTGGTGGCAAGGGTTTTGGAATAAACGCCCGATAACCTTCCACCTGCTGCACATACTGACCTGCTCGGCTGGCGATCGCCATAATTATCGCTTTCGTTAATACTGCATTGATTTCAAGCTTATATTATCGGAAAAGACTGCTTTTCATTAATAAGGAAAAATGTCGCACCATTTTTAACAAAACTCCATAAATCTATAGGTAGTGGTGTTCAAGTAGCTCAAAGTTAAATTATCGTTTTATAAGCCACTATAGGTAGTGTGATATGGATTTAGATGCACGGTTTGAGTGTGATATCACACCATTGCGATCAACCTTTATCACGTATAACCAAGGAAGGGCACAGCCCAGGGGTAGTCGTAGGACTGCCGCACGAGCCGCCACCGGATTAAAGGTTGCGGTTTTTGTGTTTTATCGTACCCTCAAAAATTTGATCAGCACCTTCCCTGGGCGTGACCATTGCCAAAAACTTCGCAAAACGCTAAGATTTGATTGTGGTTAACCCCATAATCGAGGAAAGCAGATGATGGCTGTCAACCCCATCTTGAGCAACGTTGCCTATGCACATCATCTCGAAAACTGCCCTGAAGCAATTCTGGGAAAAGCATCCGAATGCCAAAGCGAGCTTAACGGCTTGGTACAAAATTGCCAGCCATAGCCAGTGGAAACATTTAGATGATGTTCGTCAAACCTTTCCCCATGCAGATCCAGTTGGGCAACTAACTGTATTTAATATTGGTGGAAATAATTATAGGCTCATCACCAAAATTGTCTTTCCCACAAACGAGAGCAATATTGGGCGAGTTTATATCAGAGACGTGTTAACCCACGCAGACTATAGCAAAGGTAATTGGAAAAAGGATTCATGGTTTAAATCATAAATCTAATTTCCTAAAAGATTAAGGAATAGCTAACTTAGACAAAATCTTTAAATCATCTTGCTTTCCTTTTAAGGCACTTAGTTTTTTATATTAATCTTTGTCAAAGACAAAATTACCTTACTTAGCATAAAATTATTACCATGAGCTGCACATACTTAGAATTAATCAAGTCTTTTCCCCCCCGCCCTATTCGCTCTCCAGAAGACTTTGGGGCAACTCAAGCAGTGGTTAATAATCTCCTCGATAAAGAAGTGCTGACTGCTGACGAAGAGGACTATTTAGAAGTCCTTGGCACTTTAATCTACGAATACGAACAACAGCAAGGGGATATTATTCCCGATATTCATGGCACAGAACTCCTTCAAATCTTAATAGAAGAATATGAATTAAAGCAAAAGGATCTAGTGCCAATTTTCAAAACGGAATCTATTGTTTCTGAGGTGTTAAAAGGCAAGCGACAACTCACAACCCGTCATATCCAAGAATTGGCCACATTTTTCCATGTCTCACCAGCGGTATTTTTTCCTGCGAATTCTTCTGGGGATTTGCTTGCTGCCTAAATTAAATCAGTGTCTAGGATTATGAAATCAAGCCCTGAATATCTTTATTCTGAAAAACCTACCCTAGATGAATTAAAAAAACTTGGCTGGCAATATGTTCCTGGCTGTTTGGAAGATCAACCTGTTCCTACTGATCCACTGATTACTGAACGGGAAAGTTTTAAGCAGATTCTTATTAAGCCCCGACTTCAGCAAGCCCTTAAGCGCATTAATCTGACTGATGATGGAGAGCCATGGCTAGATGACTACCAAATTGAGTCGGCCATTTCCCAGCTAGAGCGGGCTGTCACCACCGAAAAGCTGATCGAAGCCAATCAACTCATCACAGAACTGCTCTGGAATGGTGTGACTGTATTCGTTCCCAATGGTAAAGATGAAATTGTTCAGTTCATTGATTTCGAGAATATTGAGCAGAATGATTTCCTTGCCATCAATCAATATCGAGTTGATCCCCCCAGCTCTAACGGTAAACATTTCTCAATTCCGGATATTGTCTTATTTGTCAATGGTATCCCTCTAGTGGTGATGGAGTGTAAAAGCCCAACACTACAAAATCCTCTCACTGATGCCATTGAGGATTTACTGAAATATTCCAACCAACGCAACAGTGAACAGCCCGAGGGCATAGAAAAGCTATTCCATTACAACTTAATGATGGTGGCAATGTCCCAAAACCGGGCCGTAGTGGGAGCAGTGTGTGCGAAACATGATGAATATTTAGCTTGGAAAGATGTTTATCCCGCCACCCCCGAATCCATTGCCCAGATTTTTGCAGTCGAGAAACTTATCGGTGACCGTCAGACTTTGGTGGCCGGACTCCTCAAACCTGACATTGTGCTGGATGTCCTGCGGAACTTCACCATGTTCAGCACCCACACCGGCAAACTTGAAAAGGTTCTACCCCGTTACCTCCAGTACCGTGCCATCCTCAAGGCGATCGACCGACTGCAAAATAATTCAACCCGCCAAGACCATAGTGATGACCGGAGAGGTGGTATTGTCTGGCATACCCAAGGGTCAGGGAAAAGCCTCTCAATGGTGTATCTAATCCGAAAAATTAGGCGGACACCAAACCTAAAACGCTTCAAAATCGTTATTGTGACCGACCGCACCGACCTCGAAAAACAGCTATCGGCAACCGTTAAACTCACCAAAGAACCCTTACAAATTGCCAAAAATGTCAAACAACTTGAACATTATCTAGCCCAACCTGGAGCCGGATTAGTTTTCGGCATGGTTCAAAAATTCCGGGGTGAAGATGAAGAACCTCAGGACATCGAAGAATATATACCCGAACATCTCAACGATTCCCCAGAAATCTTGGTGATGATTGACGAGGCTCATCGCTCCCATGCCAGTGCTCTCCACATGAATTTGATGAAGGCATTACCCAACTGCGCCAAGATTGGTTTTACCGGGACTCCCATTGTTGCGGCGAAAAAGAAAAAGACCGCCGAGATTTTTGGCGGCTGGATTGATAAATATACGATTAAAGAATCTCAAGAAGATGGCGTTACCCTACGCATCATGTACGAAGGCTTAGAAGCCAGAGCTACAGTTGCCAATGGAGAAACATTGGATCAGCTTTTTGAGGTTATTTTTCGGGATAAATCTGAAGAAGAGCGGGGTAAAATCAAACAAAAATATGCAACCCGTGGGGAAGTTGGTGAAGCAAAGGAACTGATTGTGGCAAAGGCAAAAGATATGCTGCAACACTACATTCGTCATATTTTGCCCAATGGTTTTAAAGCCCAAGTCGTTGCTTCCAGCCGTCGGGCCGCCATCCGTTACCATGAAGCTTTTTCTCTCGCTCTACAGGAAGTAATTCAGAAAGTAGAGAATCAGCGGGCAATTCTCCAAAGCCTTGATGATGAGGCGATCGCCAGTCTCGATCAGGAAACCCAATATTTAGCCTATTGCTCTCGTCATCTCGAAATACTCCGCACCTTAGAAACCGCTGTTGTTATTTCGGGCGATAAAGAAGATCCTCAAGATTGGCAATGCTGGACAAGTCAGAGTAATCAAGATCAGTTCATTGAACGTTTCAAAAAACCATTGGCCGAAGATGGCCTAGCTTTTCTAATTGTAAAAAGTATGTTGCTGACGGGCTTTAATGCCCCCATCGAACAGGCAATGTACATAGACCGCAATATGGTCGAGCACGAACTCCTTCAGGCGATCGCCCGTGTGAACCGCACCTATGACGGGAAAGATTACGGTTTAATCGTTGATTACCATGGCATCAGAATTGATGAAGCCCTTGCTATGTATGACGTGGAGGATT
Organism: Synechocystis sp. FACHB-908; assembly: GCF_014698595.1. Taxonomy (NCBI): domain Bacteria; kingdom Bacillati; phylum Cyanobacteriota; class Cyanophyceae; order Synechococcales; family Merismopediaceae; genus Synechocystis; species Synechocystis sp. FACHB-908. Next base: position 15,429 of record NZ_JACJTH010000040.1, read on the forward strand.
TAATTGATTCCCATTTTGACATTTCGACAGAACTACCCAAACTCGAAGATCAATGCAGACGAGTCCTATCCATTTTTGAAGAATCCCAAACTGATATAAGTGACGTTGAAGCCTGTTTACAATTGCTCGATGATGAACGACTAAGGGTTCAATTTATCGAGTCTCTAAAGGTATTTCTTGAAACCCTTGACCTTATTTTGCCCCGACCGGCCGCTGCCCCCTATATCCCCATTGCTAAAAAATTAGGTCTAATTCGTAAATCATTAGCAGATCTTTATCGTGATGAACATCTTGATTTAGTCGGTGCGAGAGCAAAAGTTAGAGAATTAATTGATAGTTACATCCAAACTCAAGGCATTGACCCCAAAACCCCCCCTGTTGATATTCTTTCCCTTGAATTTCAACAACAAGTTAACCAGCGTCAATCCACAAGAACCCAAGCGGCGGAAATGGAACATGCTGCCCGTCACCATATTTCAGTCCATTTTGATGAAGATCCCGTTTATTACAAAAATTTGAGCGAACATCTTGAGGAAATCCTGCAAAAATACTCAGATAATTGGGATGAAAGAGCCGCAGCCCTTGAGAAATATACTCAAAATATCCAAAACGGCAGACAAGAGAATGGCACAGGCTTAGATCCCCAGAGGGAACAGCCCTTTTTTGATCTGCTCCAACAACAGACTAATATTGATCAAGCTCCACTCATTGAAGTGACCAGAGAAATTCTTACCCACATTATCGCTACCATTAGCCGCATCAACTTCTGGAACAATCCTGTTGCCCAGAATAATCTCAAAACTTGGATTGTAAATTATTTGGATGATCAAGATATTGTCTCCTTTGAACAACAAGAGGCGATCGCCGATCAATTGGTGCAACTTGCTAAAAAGCGTCATCAATGGTTAGTACGATGAACATCATTGCTTATAAAGATTTAACCCTAGAAGTTCGTCGTAGCAGTAGACGACGCACAGTGGGCATCACCGTCGAACGAGATGGTAGCCTGATCTTGTCAGCACCAGAGCAAACTCCAGAATCAAAATTACAAGAAATTGTTCATCAGCGCAGTCAGTGGATTTATAAACACCTGATTAGAAAAGAAATTCTTAATCCCTCAGTGCCAGAGAAAGAGTATGTCTCTGGTGAAGGATTTCCTTATTTAGGGAGAAACTATCGCCTACAAGTCATTGCAGATGATGCTAGTCAAGAAAAACTTAAATATTACCGAGGACGATTTCAGCTACAACAATCATCGCAACACCAAGGTCGAGAATTATTTATTGAATGGTATAAAAGTCATCTTAAAGCCCATCTTCAGAGTAAAGTGGAGCAGTTTAAGCATCGAGTTGAAGTCAATCCCAACTCAATTCAGATCAGAGAGCTTGGGAATCGTTGGGGTTCATGTAGCACAAAAGGAGATCTATATTTTCACTGGCGAGTCGCAATGCTTCCAAGCAACATAGTAAATTATGTAGTTGTTCATGAAATGGCTCATCTTAAAGAACGCCGCCACAATCAAACTTTTTGGGAAACTATTGAATGTATATTGCCTGATTACCAAGACTCAAAACAATGGTTAGCGACTCAAGGTATATACTACGATCTCTAATAGCGAGATAGTAATGAAAATGAGCAGATTAATCGAGAGGGAGAAAAACAACTTTGAGGGCCATGCATGAAGGAACCGCCGGTCTAGGATGCTAAATCCTCGTCGCTGATACTGATAGGGTGGTTTTTGTCAATGAAAATTTTAATTTTAAGCTATAATATTAAATTATTAAAGATATTGCTGAAAAATAGTAATGTTTTATATGATATTAGACTCCACACTAGCCCATCCATTAATCCTTATTTCTCAGAAAGGTAGGGGAAAAATCTGGCAAAATTATAGTTAAGGTGATCAATCACTATACTGATGAGATTTTCCAAGTTTATTCTGTTATTTAAAAATAATTATGAAAAATATTATTATCTCAAATTTAGTCGATAAATTTAAACAAGTAGAATCTCTATCACAAGATTTACAAGAATCTGAAATTTTTGAGCATTTTAGTAATTATTGTATAGTCTCTAACGAATATCAAGAAGAATTTAATATTTTAAATATTCGTGTAGCTGGAGGAAACGATTTAGGTATTGATGGTATAGCAATTATAGTAAATGGTTCTTTAATTAATGATGTAGAAGAATTAGAGGATCTCATTACTAGAAACAAATTAATTGAGGCAACTTTAATATTTATACAAGCAAAAAGCGGTGAGAATTTTGAAGGATCAGAGTTTTCAAATTTTGTTTTTGGCATAAAAAATTTTTTCGACTTTCAATCTAAGTTAAATATTAATGATGAATTAAAACACAAGCAGTCTTTAATCAAAAAAATATACGATGATCCACTACTATTTAAACGAGGAAGTCCTCAGCTTAAGTACTACTATGTTTACACTGGTATATGGTCAGATGCAGAAGTGTTGAACGATAGTTATAAAGAGAAAAAAAGCCCTTTAAAATGATAGAATAAAGGGCAGAAATATTAGAATAATTGAAGCGATGATATCAAATTTTGGACATATTGTCAAAACTTATCTATCTAATTTTCCTAAAGATGACTACCCAGTATTAGACACATTTAAGTTTGTGAGTATCTGGTTAGGATTAGTGT
>NZ_JACJTH010000041.1:0-44143 GCF_014698595.1 Synechocystis sp. FACHB-908
CTTTTTTTGCCGAAATATTCTCCTGATTTAAATGATATTGAGCATGACTTTAGTGCCTTGAAACGAGCTAGAATGTACGCTCCTATTGACACGTCTCTTGATGAAATTATCCGTTCTTACTGTGGCGTTTAGCGTCTCAGCTTTATTTGAAACTACTATAATACGAGAAAGCATTATACGGATGAGGACACCATAAATCATTGCTTCACTTATTTCGGTATAAAGTTCGCAATCCTTGTTTAATCGCCGATAGCGATTTAACCAACCAAAAGTACGCTCTATCACCCAACGCTTGGCTAAAAGTTCAAATTCTTTGGATGAACGCTTAACGACCCCAATTCGCACTGAATCTCCACACAATTGCCTCATTGCCCAAGCAAAATTTTCCTCTCAATACCCTTGGTCTACATAGACCACCTCCAGTGAGGAGAAATGCTTGTGAAACTCTCAAAAATAGATTTCTTCTATCCTCTTTTCTTTATATTTTTTTTAGAAATCACTTCTGAGCTGTTGTCACCTGGGGCAAATCCTGGGGATCAAAATAATTCCTTTTGCCGTAGGGCGCTAGGGCTTTGAGCACTTCCCGGCCGTAACTGCGGGAATTGACCCGGTCATCCAAGATAGCTAACCAACCGCCGGACTCTCGTAGGGGTAACACTGCCTGCTGTAAATCTTTCAATGCCACTGGTAGTAAATAGTCCCGGAACCAGTCTTGATGGTGGCGTTTGTGGTGTTGTACTCGTTTGGCCACCAGGGGATTTTCCAGGGAAGGAATGGGCAAAGTGCCCAGAATTAGCAGGGCCGGCGGGGGAAACTTTTCTCTTTGAGCACACCAATATTGCCAGCCCGCCACCAAAATACCAGGAGCAAAGTTGGGGGTCGGTTCCACTTTCACTCCAGAGCCTAATTTGGCCGCTAGTTGACTGCCTAATTGGGCTTTGAGCGGTAAATCGTCAAGCAAAATCACCACAAAGGTGTCCGGTTGCACCGCCATGATTTCTGTCAAAATGCGTTCGATTTCCGTTAGCAAAGTGGTTTGGAAGGCTGGGGTATTGGGTAAGGGTAGGCGATCGGGGAGGTAAATGGTTAACGCATCCTGGAGACGGTGGGGAGAAAACTTTAAGCAGAGTAAATTTCCCAAACCCAAAGTTTTGCAATAGGTGGGGGCGGTTTTCTCAGCGTCTAAAAAACTGCCGATGAGGACAAAGGCGGCTTGATCGCTGTCTTGGCCTCCATCAATAAAATCTCCCTGACCTTGATCGGAGCTTTGCCAAATCGGCTGTAGCCAGGGCTGTACATTGACCGGACTGACGTGGAGACTGATTCTGCCCTGCTGTCGGTCCACTTCGGCCCAGAGGAGATGGTTATCGGTTTGTTCTTGCCAAAACTGCCAAAACTGCTGAATTTTCTGAATATTTTCTTGCTTAATGGCATTTTCACCCTGACTAATCGTCAACTGTTCCGTTACCGCCTGATTTAACTCCTTTAATTCTTCTCCATCCAAGGGATAAAAACCATGGGGGTTGATGGGGCGGGCAAAGAGGGACTGACTGAGGCGGCTCCAATGGGTTAGAACTTGGTCTTGGCCCTGGGGAGTTTGGGCAAAAAGGGGTTGGAGGGTGTTCCAATCTAGGTGATGGGAAAGAAAATCCCTGGTCCAATCTTCTAAATGTTCTACCTGCTCGATCGCCGTTAAGGCGGGGGCAATATGGGGCAATGGCCCTAAATTCTCTTGTAGCCATTGGTCAGGCGTAACAATTTCCGGCCAGGTGATGACCAAATCGGGATCATTACTTTGTAGGGCCATTTGCAAAGCGGGCAAAATAGCCGTTTCCAAATCTTGCTTACGTTTGGGGGTGGTGACCAGGCGAATGGGCTGATCACTAAGTAAACAGGGCAATAGATAACTGGGGCCGTAGGTGGGGGGCAAACAACCAGTTTGAATCAAGGCCGATCGCCGTAGTCGCAGGGCCCGGGATACCAAACGACCCATGGTTAACGAATGGGGCCAGGGGGGAATGGTTTGTTGGCGCTGTTGGGCTTTGAGCAGGTGGTGAACTTGGGTTTCGAGTAGTCCCATGGGGGTGTTTTTTCGGCCACTACCGGGATCTATGCCATGATGGGGAGTTAACGAAATTAATGTCATTAAGGTAAAAAAACATGGCTGAAATTCAATTTTCCAAGGGAGTTGCAGAAACCGTTGTCCCAGAAGTGCGCCTCAGCAAGTCGAAGAATGGGCAGTCCGGCATGGCAAAATTCTATTTCTTGGAACCGACAATTCTAGCGAAAGAAAGCACCGATGATATTACCGGCATGTATTTAATCGACGACGAAGGGGAAATTATCACCAGGGAAGTAAAGGGCAAATTTATCAATGGCCGTCCTACGGCGATCGAGGCCACGGTGATCCTCAATTCCCAACCGGAATGGGACCGTTTTATGCGCTTTATGGAGCGCTACGGCGCAGAAAATGGCTTAGGTTTTTCCAAATCTGAATAATTTTTCAATTTTTCATCCTCCTCGGTGACGATGCGGCAGTCCCTTTCCCGATCTTCCCAGCCCAGTCAGACCTGGCCCTACTGGTATCTGGTGCCCATTTATCCCTACAGTCAAAGGCAAACTTTGGTGCGGGAAGTGGTACCGGACACTATCTGGGTGTTGGAGCAGGTACAGGGAATTTTTTATGTGGTAGTACCCATCCGCATGACGGTGGTGCGCCTGAACACGGGGGGATTGCTAATTTACTCTCCCATTGCCCCCACGGCAGAATGTTTGCAATTGTTGGGGCAACTAACGGCCAAATATGGCCCAGTGAAGTATATTATCCTACCCACCATTTCCGGGTTGGAACATAAGGCTAATGTACCGTCTCTAGCTCGCCATTGTCCAGAAGCAACGGTCTATGTAGCCCCAGGCCAATGGAGTTTTCCCCTTAATTTACCTCTCAGTTGGTTGGGATTTCCAGGCGATCGAACGAAAATTTTGCCCGCTGATAGTAGCGAAACTCCCTTTGCCGGGGAATTTGATTACGCTTACCTCGGGCCGTTGGATTTACGCCTGGGCAAGTTTGGCGAAGTGGCTTTTTTCCATTGGTCTAGTCATACTTTACTGGTGACGGATACCCTGTTGGTTTTGTCGGAAAATCCCCCCCCGGTCTTGGAACTAGACCCCACTCCCCTAATGTTCCATGCCAGGGATAAGGCTGGCGATCGCCCGGAAGATAATCTCGCCAATCGAGCCAAGGGGTGGCAACGCATTTGTTTATTTGCTCTCTATTTCCAAGCTAGTACCCTAGAAGTACCTAATTGGAACCAGGTGTGGCAAGAAGCAAAACAAGTTGGCGATCGCCGTCGGGAAAATTATTTTGGTTTGTACCCATTTCGGTGGCGCAGGGATTGGCAGAACACTTTTCAAACCCTGTGGGGCGGCGGCAAAGTACGGGTGGCTCCCATTTTGCAAGAGCTAATTCTCAACCGGGAACCGGAAGCCGTATGGCAATGGGTAGAAAAAATTACTAGCTGGCCGGTGGAAACCCTCATTCCCTGTCACTTTTCTGCCCCAGTGGCTACCAATGGAGAGCAAATCCGCCAAGCCTTTAGCTTTTTACAAAAGTCTTTCTCTGACAATGAAGAGTCATTACCCCAAGAAGATCGGCAAATTCTGCAACGCATTGACCAATTCCTGGTACGTTGGCGCATCACCCCACCACCGACTAGTAAACGTGAATAAACTATAAAAAATTAGCGAGGATTTACAATGAACTACAGAAACTACATTACGATTGAACCCAATAAACGAGGAGGTAAACCTTGTGTGCGCGGTTTACGTATCACTGTTTATGAAGTACTCGAATATTTAGCGTCTGAGATGACTGAGGCGGAAATTCTCGAAGATTTTCCAGATTTAACTAAAGAAGATTTGAAGGCTTGTATTGCTTATGCAGCCGACCGTGAACGTCGATTGATGATTTCTCCCCTGTCTGCATGAAATTATTGTTTGACGAAAATCTCTCTCCTAAATTGCCCATTCAATTGGGCGATCTTTTTCCTAATTCCCTTCATGTGCGAAATGTTGGAATGGAGGCAACAATTGATCCTATCGTTTGGGATTATGCAAAAAATAATGACTTAATGATTGTCTCTAAAGATGCAGACATGCACGATCTTAGTCTGGTGTTTGGTAGCCCTCCCAAAGTTATTTGGCTTCGATTAGGAAACTGCTCTACTTCACAGGTTGAAAATTTACTGCGTCGAGAATTTAGGATGATCCAATTATTTTATGAAGATAAAAATTCGTCTTTGCTTGCTCTTTCATGGCCAGATTAGTACATAGTTCTCAACCAACAATTCCACGAATAATAAATCATTCTCTATAATGAGATATAAGGTGGATCTAGAAAGTCCATTTTACCCTCATTATTTGTATGTTATCCGCCCAAGGAGAATCTGCATGGATCCAATAAAAGACAGCCATAAGATTTTTAAAGGTCTTGCAGAAAAATATGGAAACAAGAATATATCTAATAGAGTTCAAGTCGCAGATTTTTTTAAAGATCTTCTTGAAGCAACAGGAGGTTTAATAATTGTTGATTTTTTAGACATGGAAAACTGGGATGTTATTGAAAGTTTTTCCTTTGATGAAAAATCAGAGATTCTTACCCTTGTATGGCATGATTTCAGAAAGCTAGTCGAAACAGAGAGGCGGCGTGAGCTTAGGCAGTCCTTGTTTCCCGCATCTTTATATTCATGTGCATTACAAATAAATACAATTCTTCCAGTGCCAGCAAAAGAATCAGCCTTGTTTATAATAAATGGGTATGCAAAAACATCAAAAGAAATAAAAAATTTGTATAGATTTGGTACAGATGAGATTGAGATATATGACAATGGTTTCTTTAAGAAGAGAGTTATTCGAAAAGTTAGTGGTCACTACGAGGTAATAGACTTCCATTGTACTCCACTCTATTCGCTAGTAATGATGCCAAAAGCTTCTGGAATATCATCCGCTCATTCCAAGAGATTTTTGTACTGGAAGAATGTTCATGTAGCCTTGATACGTATTAGAAAAATCCTAGATTCTTTCGATGAAATTGATGAATTCTCCCATGATGAAGTATCAGAAAAGGTCAATTCTGTGAGAAGAGCTATGGAGTACCTTCTTAAGGTTGAGTGTTGTTCAAAAGGTCTTAAAATATCTAAGGAATATTCTCAAGTCTTCCTTGGTGATCTAATTGCAATAGTTAAGTATACGCGCGAAAGTCACATTAGAGATTTACTTGCAAAAGTAGCAAAATTTTCTAATGAATTTTCTCATGATACCGGCAAAAAAACGATTTCAACAAAGGAAAATTTGCCGTTATATTGGCTTGTGTATATGCAACTTTAGTTGAAATTGAGCATCGTCTTATTTATATCGAATAATTAGATGTTATCTAACTCTTATTTAGCCCGATCGCCAATTTCGTCGGCAGGTTTGCCATGGCGATCCCATAGGTAATTCCTCGTTAGACTTTCCGCAGTGAATCTCCAGACCATTAATTAGAGTGCGAGTTGCCCAGGCCATAGCCTTGACTGAAGTCTCATCATGGACTTAGAAATAGAGACTAAAAAACAATATTTTTTCCCATCATTTCCCGATTAAACTGAGCTGGAGTGCCAGAAAAAACAATCCTTCCAGCTTCTAGCAAAACGATCGTATCAGCCTGCTCTATGACCGATGGACGATGGGAAACTACCAAGCAAGTGGGGGTGTAAACAGCAGAATGACGTTGGTGCCCAGTGCTAAATAGGCGCCGCCATAGTTTTTGTTCAGTTTCCAGATCCAGAGCGCTGGAAAGGTCGTCAAACACCAGTAATTCCGGTTGACGAACGAGCATCCTGGCCGCCGCTACCCGTTGTTTCTGGCCACCGGAAAGTCGAACTCCCCTTGTTCCTACTTGGGTATCAAGACCCTTGGGCATCAGAGCCAAATCCTGCTCAAAAACAGCGGTGGCGATCGCCTGGTTTAATTGCTCCGGTGAAACATCATCTGCTAGTCCCAGCAACAAATTTTCTCGTAGAGAAGTGCTGAATAATTGGGGAATTTGGGGAGTGTAGGCGGCCCGAGGCGGAACGAAGAAAGTCGCTGGTTCGGCAATTTCCAAGCCATTCCAAATAATTTTGCCTGATTGTTTGGGCAGTAGCCCTAGTAGCGTGCGAATTAGGGTTGTTTTACCTACCCCCACCCGTCCCGTAATTACCGTCAAACTGCCCCGTTGTAAGCTAAAGCTGATATCAGCAATGCCATTGTCACTGCCTGGATAATGGTAAACTAATCCTTCTACTCTTAGTTCTTGTAAAGGATCGGTTTGGGCTGGGGTTGAGAGGGGAGGTAAGGCCGGTTGGGAGCCCAAAATAGGTTTGAGATAGAGATGATGGGGATAGGTGAGGGGAAAGGAGGTGGGATTAACTGTGCTAGGAGAAGGGCATTCACCACCGTTGACTAAAACTGCCATGCGCTCAAAGGAGACTTCACTTTGTTTCACAGAAGCAAGAAAAACCCCAAAAAAAGCTAAAAAATCACTCACAAAAGAGAGGTAGTAAACAAAGAGGGTAAAATCTCCCACAGTGAAGTTACCTTGGGGACCAAGACTTTGGGCCGCTAAAAGTAAAATTAGTCCGGTACCAATGCTGACAGTATTTTCAAAGCCGGAATTGAGGATGGCATTAAAAACCTGGTCTCGCACCATTAAACGACGGCGGAGATCGCCTCTTTTTCTTAGTTCCTCTAACATTTCAGTTTCGGCCCCGGCCACCTTGATGGCCTGCACAGCGGTAAACATCTCCCCAATGAATCCGGTTACCTGTTGAGTTCCATGGCGACTGGCTCGGCGATAACGTTTCAGGCGATGCTCAGCGTGGTGGGCCAGGGCAGTGATTAGACATAGGGGCACAAAAACCAGTAAGGTCATTTCCCTGTTGACGCTCAACAGTAGGGCCACGGAAACCACCGCAAACACCCCAGCGGCAAAGATTTCATTAGTGCCCACCACTGTGTCTTCAATCTGTAGAGCATCATCGCGAAAATAGCTCAGCATTTCCCCAGGGGAAACCTTCTGGCCGTCCACTGCTCCGCTGGCTAGTTCTGCCCCAGGGCGATGCAATAATCCCTGGAACAGGTTGTGGCGCACCAATCCACTCATCAAAAAGCGGTGTTGGGTTTTTGTGATCCGCCCAGTAAAAATTGCCGCCATTCTGCCTAGTCCCACCGCTAAAAATAGGCCAATCCAGACCCAGGGAGATTCCTTAATTTGGGTTTGGCTGGTTAAGGTGTCAAAAAACTGACGAATTAGCAGTCCCGGTACTATGGGTATTCCCAGAATAAATAGCCACAATATGGTATCCAACCAATAAAGTTTCTGGGCATAGCGGATCATCTGCCAAAGCAGTTGATAGATAGGTGGCATAGAAGCAAAAAAATTAAGACATAGGGGTTAAAAAGTGTGGGTAAAAAGACTTGGGAATACAGCTAGGGGGCAGGGGGAATGCGGGCAACCCGGCAAGAACGCAATCCTTCGGGGAGTTTGTAGGCTGGAACCATGCCGTCTTCGCTGTCGAGGTAAAGTTCAGCGGCGCTGATTAGATCTTTACCGCCATTGATTGGATCTAAATCCCCGAAAAGGTAGGTGGGTTTATGGGTGCCCACATAGGCGATCGCACAGGGTCTGTCACAAATACATAAACAGGAAGTGGTCTCAATTTTTAGTTCATCTTTGCGTACCCATCTTTGATGTAATTCTTGAAGCTTATTTAGCAAACAAATACCGTCTGTTGGGGAATTAGAATTGTCATTTTCTGCCTTAGCACCACAAGCCTTACAAACCACTAAAATATGCTTTGCCATGGGGTTAATTTTCTCCAAGAAGGTATTTATATAGGTCGTCGAGGATGGCATTAGCGGCGATCGGTCCACTGCCAATCCAATAGCTTGGTACTTCGTACACTTTGCCTGCCTTTACGGCCCTCAGTTGACCCCAGAGGGGATCTTGCTGTAGTTGTTGCAGTCGTTTTTTCGCTTCCTCATTGCCCTGGGGAGTGTTTTCCCCTGTCCAAAGAAAAATCACATCTCCGTCGGCTTGCTCCAATACTTCACGGCTAATTCTGGTTTGGATAGGATTGCCAAATTTTTGTTGGGCTTCCACCGCACTAATATTCTGGGAAGGGGGACGAGCTAAACCCGCATCCTGCAGCACTGTACCGGCAAATGAGTCCTTCAGGTATAAGTTAATGCCATCGGGATAGAGGCGAATGACGGAAACTTGCAGATTATCAAGGCGATCGCCCATTTGAGTGCGAAAATCCGTCGAGCGAGCTTGATAGGCGGCCAAGGCTGACTGGGTGGCGGCCTGCCGGTGGAGAGCATTGCCCACGGAAGCAAAAACCTCTTTCCACTGTCCACTATGTTCAAAAGGAAACAGCACTGTCGGCCCAATCTGGCTAAGTTGGGGGTAAATACTTTGGTGGGAATCTAGCCCCACAATCAAGTCGGGATTTGTTCCCAAAATTGCTTCTAAATTGGGTTGTTCCCCCTTGCCAATATTTTGAATATTTTCAGCATTGGTCATTAGGGCTGGCAGTTGGGCCTGAAAATTGCTGGGCACTGTGGCGATCGGCTCCAGGCCAAGGGCGATCGCATATTCAAAGGCGGCTCCATCTAAGGTAACGAGACGATCAATGGTTTTTGGGACACAGGCTTGATCCTCAGGCTGGTTAACGATGACGCAATCTTCAGAATTTTTTACTGCTTCCCGTTGAGAGGGATTTTGACAGGCCACCACTAACATCAGGAGCAGTTGGGCAAAAACAAAGAAAAGCCATTGGTTTTTTAACAATCGTAATGTCAATCTACTAACCCTCGTTTTACCGACAACTTGAGTAACTGAGCAAAGCGCAAGCGGGGAATGCCATACTTCCTCCCCTATCCCCGATCCAAAATCAAAACCTGATCTGTTTTGTTTTATACTCCATTGCCAGGAACCTCCAACAGATACTGCTCCACGTCATCCAATACCCAGTCCGCTGCCAGAGGACTATTACCAGCCCCCCAATAGTGCCCCACCGAATACACTCGGTTTTTCTGCACCGCCCCAAGGGACTGCCAGAGGGGGTCGGTGTCCAAGCGTTCTAACTGGGCCTCGGCGGCGGCAGCAATTTGTGGAGTATGACCAAAAGTGAACAGAAAAATTACATCTCCATCAGCTTCGGTCATCGATTCTCTGCTAATGGACTTTGCAAAGGGCGGTTGGTCTGGAGTTCCTTGATCCTGAGACGGGGGACGAGCAAAGCCTAAATCAGCCAAAATGGCCCCGCCGAAGCAATTCTTCAGATATAAACTCATCTGTCCCGACTCGGCCCTAATCCGTACCAAGGAAATCTGTAGAGGGGAGTCACTAACTTGGGCCCTCAACTTATTTACACGCATTTGATACTGCTCCAGCACCTTTTCCGCTTGGGTTTCTAAGCCCAGTACCTGACCATCGAAACGGAATGGACGTTGCCAGTCAGCGGGGGTTTGCATCTCAAAGGCAACAGTGGGGGCGATCGCCGATAATTTGTTATAAATGCCTTTCATTTCCCAGACGGCCCCGATAATCAAGTCAGGCTGTAGAACCGCTAGGGTTTCTAAATTGATCTGACTACTCTGTCCTAAACGGGGCACATTGGGAATTAAACGGGTTATTTCGGGTAAAAGATTGCTGGCCACCCCAGCGGGCATCATCCCCAAGGCTAGTAAATTACCCACCGTGGCACCATCTAGGGCCACCACTCGACGCGGCTCCAGGGGCACACAAGTTTTTCCCAAGGAATGCTCGACAATCCTGCAATCTACGGACAATAACTCTGTAGATTGATCCAGATTTTGTGAGGTGCTACCAACACAGGCAGAAAAAAATACAATCGTCAGGATTGTTAGTGTAAATAGTCTAAATCTACGACCCGATCTGTGCATTCTAAAATGTTGTTTTGATTTTGACAAAATTACGGAAAAGTTTAAAATTCCACCGAAATTGTTCCCCTTACCGTTAGGGGCGCCGCAGGATCAACGCGAGTCCGGCGTTGGGTCGCTTCGATGTAATCTATATTGAAAAGATTGTTAACGTTAATGGCGGCCCTCCAGTTATTGCGGCGGTAAAATACGCTTATATCAGTACGTAGATAGCTCGGTATTTGAAAAGAATTATTTAAATCACCTTGGCGTTCCCCCACATAAAACAATCCCAGGCCAAATCCCAAACCCTGTAAATCACCGGCTTGAATTTCGTAAGTTGACCACAAACTGGCCGAGTTAAAGGGAACCCCCTCAAGCAAATTACCAGGCTCCAGATTGTCATCCTTGGTGACCCTGGCATCGGTATAAGCATAGGAAGCAATAATATTCCAGCCCGGTAGGATTTCCCCCGCGATATCGAATTCAACCCCCTTACTTCTTTGCTCTCCGGATGGAATGGAGAAGTTGGGATTTTCAGGGTCTGTTACAGCCAGATTACTTACTGTGATTTCATATGCTGCTAAATTTGCGATCAACCTACCATCGAGGAATTCACCTCTGACCCCCACTTCGTACTGGGTACCAAAAACTGGTTCGAGCAACGAGCCATCAAATCTAGTCCCAAAATTAGGCTGAAATGATCTACTAAAGCTGGCATACAAAGACACTGGTTCAATGGGTTGATAAACAATGCCCAAACGGGGACTAAAAGCTTGATCGTAACGTTCGTCAGATTCCCCGTTGGAAGAGGAGCTCTGGTCAATGGTGTCAAAACGCCCTCCCATGAGTAATTTTAAGTTGTCGGTCAGTGTCACTTGATCTTGCAGAAATATCCCCAGCGTATTGGTTTGCCCCTCAGAAGAGAATACATCTGGAAAGTCATTTATACTAGGTCGAGCTACAGTCCCATAAACGGGGTTAAAAATATTAATAGTGGGAGCCGCAACACCTCCTCGGAAGATAAAAGGGGCGCTTTGCCACGATAAATCAACGCCAAATAATAGGGTGTGTTGGATGGGACCTGTAGAAAACTTGCCGATCAAATCAGTTTGCAGTTCGTAATTTCTTATCTGCTGTTCATTGCGGGAAAATTGCCTGCTCAGATTACCTGTAGTTTCATCTAATCTAACCAATTCAGTTTGTTCGGCCGCTTGATCGAGGTAGGAGAACCGAAACCGATTGCGGAGTTTCCAATTATCGCTGAAACGATGTTCTAATCTATATCCGGCCGAAAAATTTGTCCTTGCATCAAAGTCGTCTAATTCCCCCAAAACTCGATCAAAGGGAATATCGGCAATTCCCGTACCAAAGGCCACAATCCCCCGGTCAAAGGGACGACGATCATAGAGATAGTCCCACTCGAATCTTAAATCTGTTTGATCACTAATTTGCCAGGTAACTACGGGTGAAATGAAAAAGCGTGCAACTTCCGTGTCAAAGTCCCGGAAATTTCCCCCCCCCTCATAAGCCGCATTTAATCGATAAAGAGCTGTTCGTTGTGAGTTTAACGGCCCTGACAAGTCAATGGTTGGACGCACCAGACCAAAATTACCTGCCTGCATAGCAACTTCATAAAAAGGTTCTGAAAGGGGCTGTTTGGTAATGTAATTAATAACGCCGCCAGGATCTAAATTGCCGTAGAGTACGGAAGCCGGCCCTTTGAGGACTTCTATCCGTTGTAGATTTGCCGTGTCCGGAATAGAAAAATTATCTCTGAACTTAAAGCCGTCCCGGAGAGTTCCGCCAAATTGTTGAAAACCGCGAATATTAAATATTTCGGATGTACCACCAACAGTATTTCCTCTCTGCACACCACTGACATTTTGCAGTGCTTCCGAAGCACGAATTATTTGCCTGTCCTCCAACACCTGTTGGGGTACCACTTGAATCGATTGGGGAATGTCCCGTAAGGGAGTATCGGTTAGAGTCGCCGTTGTGGCATCGTCCACCGCATAGCCTTCATCCTGTTCACCGGTCACCACTACCTGGATAGCATCATTGCCATCCTCTTCATCTGCCACCCCTTTCCCTGGACTTAACCCCAGTACCAGGGATTGGTCTGTGGCATTAACTTCAACCGTCGGCGGCACATTGACCCCGGTAATGGCAATGCGAACAATATTATCAGGTAATGCTGTAACGCTCACTAGGGCAATTTCTTCGGTGGGGTTTTCCTGTTGCAGTCCGTCACTATCCGGCAAGGCTAGGATGGCATTGGGAATATCTACAATTAGTGCATTGCCCACTACGGAAGTGGTTGGTGTTGATAAGCGGCCCGTGGTAGCCAGGGTCAGTTCCAGTCCAGCTTCGGTCAAATTGATCCGGGCTTCCTTGATTTCGATGATCGAAGCTTGGGCAATTTGGGTTATCCACTCATCAACAGTGGTTGCAACTGGGAGCAAATCACCGGCTTTGGTGCGTTCTAAGTTACCAGATTCTAAAATATTCGTCCTGTTCAATTGGTTCGGATTAGTTTCGGCCCACGCCCTGGGAGCACATAGTAGCGAAACTATACCCATCAACAAAACCGACCACTGTACTTGATTCATAATCACTCCTTGCACCAAAGCTTGAAATTCTTAGTTGAGACAGCCGGCCATGGCATCTGATAACACAGGAGGAACAACCTTAACTGCAACTAATTCTCAAATACTTTACCGGTAAGACGGGGACGGCGGGCAATCACTTTGATCAGTGGAGGGAATATTTTGATCCTAAATTGGAATTTTTTAGTCTTTAGGTTGTTTGGCAAACAATGAATAGGCTTTAGGATTAACGCCAAACTTTTTGCGGAACGAGGCGGCAAAATGTCCCCGATTGGAAAACCCCACTTCCCGAGCAGCTTCAGTGACGTTGTAATGGCCCGTTTCTAGTAATTCTTTGACCCTTTCCATACGGTGATGGTGCAACCAACCGAATGCGGTAGTTCCAAAAACTTGGCGGAAACCCTGTTTAAGAGTAAATTCATTCAAGCCCACCTGACGAGCCAATCCTTTTAAGGAAGGTGGGTTACAGAGGCACTGGGATAAAATTTCTCTGGCATGGTGAATTCGTTCAATATCATCTGGTTTAAGGGTTGGTTGGGTCAAGTTGGGAGAGGAATTTTGTAGCATCTGCTCAAGGTGGAGAGCCATGAGTTCCCAGACTTTACTTTCTAGATAAATCTGTTGGATAATTCCCCTGTAGGGACAATATAAAATCTGCTGCAATGCCGTCTGCATCTTAACTGTAGGTGTGGCTGTGTGGGTGTAGCGAACTGAGTTTAGGTCTTTGAGCAATTCTTGAATAATGGTTTCAGCTTGCTCTAGGCGATCGCCTATCCAGGTACGAAATAAATCAGGCTCTAGATGAAAACTAACATTTAAAACCTGCCATCCCGCCAGATATTCATTCACACTTTTATCTGCTAAGCCACTACCGGAAAAGAAATAATTTTCTGCATCAGCCCCGGTTAACTGACGGTGGTGTTCTCCAATAACCGTAAATTCATATTCCAATGGGTGTTCCCGCTCGGGAATTTCAACAATAAGATTTTGATAGAGTTGATAGCTAGCTATCGTCAGTTCTAAGCCTTCTCGAAGTTTTATCTCCCGTATAGATCCACGCCCTAAATGCGTTGGATAATACCAATATTTATCCGAGCCATCTGCATTAGATTGCTGTTGATTGCCTCCTTCCCTGAACATGGCCAAGTAATCAGATTGAGAAAAAAAGATCGACATAATGCCCTATGCAACGACAAACTGCCTAGCATCCTTGCTAGACAGTCAATAAATTTTAATGATAAATATTTTCAAGTAGTGAAGCCGATGCGTCAAGCCATCACGCTAGGTTAACTTGATCGCAGAGCTAGTCCTCAGTAACTGAGAAAAACGAGATGCAGGATTGTGGGCCAGGGCTGGGCGATCGCCGTATTCCAGCACTTTGCCCCGGTCTAGAATCAGAATTTGATCGGCCCGTTCCACCGTCTTGAGGCGATGGGCAATGATAATTCCCGTCCGATGCTCTAGTAATCGATTGATAGCCCGCTCAATTAACTGTTCTGTCAAAGGATCAAGCCGTGACGAAGCTTCATCGAGGATAACTAGCCCAGGATCTTTGAGAAATACCCTGGCAAAAGCTAGCAATTGGGCTTGCCCCGCCGATAATCCTCCCCCATCCGTGCCTAGTTCCGTATCTAAACCCTGGGGTAATGTTGCCAACCAAGGCTCCAGCCCAAGGTCGTTCAGGGCTTGTAAAATCAATCGGTCTGGGATGTGGGGATTAAAAAATGTCAGATTATTGCGTATGGAAGTTTGGAACAGTTGCACGTCTTGGGTGACAAAACCGACCCGCTGATGTAACTCCCGCTGAGATATCTCCCCAAGGTTGATGCCGCCAAGCTGAATTTGGCCCTGCTGAATGGCATAAAAATTCAACAAGAGTCGAGCGAATGTACTTTTGCCACTGCCGGTGTGCCCCAGCAACCCAAGCACTTTTCCAGCGGGTAGATGCCAGGTTAAATTCTGCAGAGCGTAATCAGCATCTTCGTGGTGGTGACCTTGGCGGTGCTCAGGTAATTCGTGGTTGCCGTCCCCAGGTTTTAAACTCGCTGTGGTTGGATAACTAAACCACACATTTTTTCCTTCGACGGAAAGTGACCCCGATGGCAAAGCTTGGGATCTGCCCAATCGGGGTGACGGAGACTGACGAATGAGGTCTTGAATGCGATAAAGACTGGCAACGGCCTGTTGAAACTGTTCTAGTTCTTCCCGTATCCGTTCAATGGGATCTTGGAGAAGACTGGCATAGTAAAACAAAAGATAGACTGTACCAATGGTGATACCCTGTACACGCCACAGGTAAGCGCCCAAGGCCAGGGCGATAGCATTGCCCACCGTGAATAGACCAACGGTGCTGCCCCATAGTAGGGTGCTCTGCAACCGTGCTTGATGAAACGCCCTTAGCCAGTTTCTTATCAATGTATAAAAGCGGTTCATGACATAGTCCACCGCTCCATTGCCCCGAATGTCTTCCAATCCGGCTAAATATTCAGTGATAAAACCGTAAAAATCAGCACTGATGCCACGGTAAACTTGCCATGGCCCCACCGCCAAGGATTGCAACCGGCTGAGAATACCCAGGGCTACTAGGGCAAAAAGAGTCAAACCCAATCCCGCCTGCCACTGCTCGAACCACAACACGACTAGAACACCCACCACTAGCAAGCCATTGCCCAGTACTTGGAGCACAAATTGGGAGAAAAAGCGGGCCAGGGCGTCCACGTCTCCATCAATGCGTTCCACTAGTTCCCCGGGGCAATGATTTTTGTGAAAAGTTAGATCGAGATTGAGGGTGTGACGAGCTAGGTTCAAGCGGAGATTATTGGTCGCAGTCCAGGCAACGGTTTCACTGCAATAGGTGGCAACGATTTCCAATCCTTGACGTACAACGGCGATCGCCATAAAGCCCAATGCTAGCCACACCAGTATGGTTTGGGGCCCTCCGGCCATGGCTGTGTCGATGAAATAGCGCAAAATCTGGGGATTAAGCACTTGTAGGATAATGCTTCCCCCCAAGGCGATCGCCAAAGCCAGCACTTGCCCCCACTGGGGACTTAGATAAGCCATTAAAACTTGTCGATTAGACTGGGGCGAAAGGAGCATAAATCAAGATGATGGAGACCTGAACACAAGGGTAATAATGGCTAATTTCTTGACCTCACAATTCCCGACAAACTTTTCTGAAATTAAAAAAAATCAGGGTTAAGGTTAACCTCGTTCTTGGTATTGATCGTCCTTCCATACCCCTTCTAGGCGGGTACCATCAGCAAAAGAATAAACGCCCTTGCCATTTTTCTTACCCTGTTCAAAAATCCCTTCAAACGTATCACCATTGACATAGTCACAGGTGGCCATACCTTGGAGTTGATTATTGCTAAATTGTCCTTGGCAACGATCGCCATTGGCAAAAATAAATGCACCTTCCCCTGCAAACTTACCGGCAACAAATTGACCTTGATAACGATTACCATTAGCAAAGGTATAGATGCCTTCCCCTGCCGGTTGTCCGTCCCGGATTTCCCCTTGGTAGCTGGCCCCATCGGCAAAATTGTATTGTCCTTGCCCAGAGGGTAACCCCTGTTTAAATTGTCCCTGGAAACGATTGCCGTTGGCAAAAATACGGGTGCCTTGCCCAGAAAATTCACCGCTCTGAAATTCCCCTTCATACTCTCCTCCAGCGGCAAAACGAAAAATTCCCTCACCGTCGGGTTGGCCATTCTTTAAGGTGCCTTCATATTGATCGCCATTGTTGTACTCGCACTTGCCTGACCCGTTCAATTCTCCTTGAACAACAGTGCCGGAACACCGATCGCCATTGGTATAAATAAAGGTACCTTTGCCCGTGGGTTGACCATCAACAAATTCTCCCTCATAACGTAGACCCGCCGCCGTTGTATAAATCCCTTGACCGTGGGGTTGACCGTCAACAAATTCCCCTTCGTAACGGTCTTGACTGGCATAGACTCGCACCCCTTTACTACCCATTTGATCATCTTCAAAAACCCCTTCAAAATAGCCCCCATCAGCAAAAATATATTTCCCTTGCCCCTTTTTTTCACCCTCAACAAATTGACCTTCATAGCGATCGCCATTGGTAAATTGACAGGTACCCTGGCCATTGAGTGCACCATTGCTAATCTGTCCTTCACATTTAGAACCATCCGGCAGGGTTAAATTGCCCGCCAGGGATTGATGACCCAGGGAACTTAAGCAGACCATACTGCCAGCTAGGAAAATAATTTGAGCAAATTTAAACATTATTAAAACGGCTAATTTTTAACGTTAAATAAATTTCACAGTCAAGGTTTACCTAATTAACCAATTGAGTTGAAATTTAGGAATCGGATGACTGCTCCAGATCGGGCGCCAATTCATCTATCCCTACTGCTGGCTCGGTCTTCGGTGCGGCAGCGGGAGTGGGAGGTGGCTCTGGACTAGGAGAAGGGGAAACTCTCACCGCCGGGGTAGGACTGGGGGAAGGAGAAACTTTCACGGCTGGCACGGGACTGGGCTGGGATTCTACGGAGAATTGTTTCAGTCGTTCTTCCCGTTCTTTCTCTAATTGCCGTTGGCGGGCTTGACGCTCCTCTTCCAACTGTCTCTGACGGGCTTGATTTGCCTTTTCCTCTTCTGCTCTGCGGGCGGCCTGACGCAACTCTTCCTGCTGTTGCTGACGCTCCCTCGCCTGACGATCAAAGTCTGAACCAGCAACGGTGAAGTGAATCACCACAGGGACTGATTTGGATTGACCACTGGCGGGGGCCGTAAACTGCATTTTTCTGGCTGCCAATAGGGCCTGGCGGTTGACCTCGCTGTTGCCGTGGGCATTGGTGATGGTTACGCTGGTCACACCACCACTATCATTTACTGAAATTAATACTGTAGCACTACCTTCTTCCCCCTGGAGGATGGAGGGATAACTGGGTTTACATTGGCTAACGCACTTTAAGGGGTCTGGCTTAGCGGGGGAACTGGGAGTTGGTTTCGGTTTAGGGGGAGCACTACTAGCAACGGGATTGGCCGCAATGGGACCAACATTTGCCCCTGCATTGCCGCCACCGGGCCGTTCTGCTCTGGGTTGGCCGGAGCCCAGACTAGGGCCAGAGCTACCACCACCACTGGCAATGGGTTTAGTAGCTGTCCCCGGTTTCATCGGCGGGGCCCCCTGACTAACTGCATTGCCATTGGCGATCGCCGTAAATGAATCCTGGTTGGTTAACGGATTTCCCTGGGACGGGGCAGAGGAACTAATGCGACCAAATACGGGCTGTCGGCTTGGGGCGTTGGCTAAACTTTGGGGCGTAGCTGGGCGAATCCCCGGGGAAACAGCGGGGGCCTGCTCAGGAATCGGGGCAAATTCCGGAGTCTGGAGGGAAGAAAAGGGCAAACGAAAGGCACTCTGGGCCGGCTGAGTCAAAGAAGCGGGGCTTTCTGTAACTGGATTAGGGAGGGGATTGAGGTTTGGGGTAGGAGGAGTAATGGCCTGGTCCACCGGGAGAGACACTGCATTGGGGACTGGAGCCGCAGGGGGTGGGGGCAATGAATTGGGCAAGGAAATTGGATTTTCCACCACCGGACTGGGCAGAGAATTGACTGATGGGACGGGGGGAATAATGGCTTGGGGCAGGGGCGGTAAAACTGCTTGAGTTACCGGAGTGGGCGGTGGTGGGGAGATATTCGGCAGAGGTTCGACTTTTTTCTGCTCAGTTTTCTGCTCCGTTGGTGGCGGTGTGACTTCTGGGATGGGAGAAGGGTCCACCACAATAAATTCAATCGGCTCTACGGCGGGAGTATCACCATCCAGGGGAAATCTCCAGAACGCTCCGATCGCCCCGTGGATTAACAAGGAACAGGTCGCCCCCGCCAGGATGATCTTTTGGCTGTTTTGGTATTGCTGGGATCTTTGGGTCAGGCAGAAATTAGAGATTGACATGGAATTCTTGCATTGACAGGCAATTATTGTGGCCCCTAGCCTAGGCTGAACTGCATCTATTATGTGAAATATTATTATTAATAGCTATAGCATTATAGACGTTTAGTTGCGACATTAAACACCTCCACTGACTCTTTTATTCCAAAATTTTTTCTCTGCAACCGTGAATATAGGCCCTTAAAGCCTAGAAAACTCGTTTGCACTTAAGCAAATCTTATTGCTTATCCATTTAATTTATTGAAAATAGTTATCAATTGCTATTATGGCTAGGCAAGGGGATTAATTGAGAATTACTCTTAACTGTGTTGAGTGAACACAAGAGGTTATCACGTTGGTAGAAGTTTTTATGGCCGGGGGCATAGTGGCGGTGCCCCTCCTCGGTTTTTCCCTGTTAGCTGTGGCCCTGATTATCGAGCGTGCCTATTTTTGGAGTCAGATCCAGTTACGGCAAAATCGGTTGGTAAATGATGTGCTCAAGCTTTATCGCAGTAATCCCCCAGGGGCGATCGCCAAGCTGAAACAAAATGCGGATTTACCCATGGCACGAATTTTTCTCGAAGCCCTGTGTTTGGAGGGGGCCACACCAACGGAGTTTCGCCTGGCCCTGGAAAGCGCTACCCAAGCAGAATTACCGCTTTTAAAACGATTTAACACCCTATTTCAGACCATTATCACCGTTTCCCCTCTCCTGGGCTTACTGGGGACAATTTTGGGACTAATGCGTTCCTTTTCTTCCATGAGTTTAGGCAGTACCACCGCCGCCAATGCCTCGGGGGTCACCGGGGGGATCAGTGAAGCATTGGTGTCCACCGTGATGGGCTTGGTAGTTGCCATTGCCACTCTCCTCTTTGCCAACGTGTTCCGTTCCCTCTATCTGCGCCAATTCGCCCTCATACAGGAGCAAACGGGGCAAATCGAATTGGTATATCGCCGTTTCCATGACCAACCGGAGGAAAAAGAGTATGCGACTTCCCGATGAGTTTGAAGCCCAGGGCGAAATCAATATCATTCCGATGATTGACGTGATTTTTTCTATCCTGGCGTTTTTCATCATCTCCAGTTTGTATCTCAGCCGCTCCGACGGTTTATCGGTCAACTTACCTTCGGCCCAAACCACGGAAAGCAAGCCCAATCCGCAATTTATTTTAACCGTTAAACAGACTGGTGAACTGTTTTTGGATGGCCAGGCAATACCCCTAAAAGATTTGCAAACAAATATCCTGGCTAAGGCTAAAAATAACGCCAATAGTTTGGTGGTAATTAAAGCCGATGAACAGGTTAACCATGGTTTAGTGGTACAGGTTATGGATGGTGTACGCCAAATCAAGGGGGTTTCCCTGGCGATCGCCGCCACGCCCAAGAACTAAAAAAACTGAAAAAGAATTAAGCATTTGCTTAATTAATAAAACTTTTTAACTTTTGTGTGAGGAGCAATTGTGAATACCAAAATAAGCTTAGGCTTAACCATATGTTGCCTATGTTCGGGGCTAGTAGCCCCCTTGCCCATACTGGCCCAAATTAATAATTCTGGGGCCCAAACCAAAATACAAGCTCAAGTTGGCTCCATCTTGGTTACCGGAGTTAATCTAAAGTCCACAGAAAAGGGTCTAGAGCTGGAACTGGCCAACAATTCCCCCATCCCGGTCCAACCCCTGATTTATCCCCAAGGGAATCTGCTCATTATTGAGTTGACCGATGCCCTCTTGGACATTCCCGGAGGAGAATTTAACCAGGAAAATCCTAGTCCCCAAATTGCGGCGATCGCCATTACCCAAGGGGAAAACAACATAGTCCGCATTACGGTGACGGGCGTTGATAATAATCTTCCTGAAGTGACAGTGAGTTCTGTTGACCAAAATTTAGTGCTTAGCTTAACTTCGTCCTCCACGGCGATCGCCCCTGAGAATCCAGAATCAGAAATTGAAGTGGTAGCCACCCAAGAAGGGCAGGGGGAAGCTAGCTACTTTGTGCCCAGTGCTTCCACCGCCACAGGATTAGATACCCCTTTACTCGATATCCCCCAGTCCATTCAAGTTGTGCCCCAACAGGTCTTACAAGACCGAAACGTAACCGAATTGGGACCAGCCCTCCAAACAGTGCCAGGGGTTAGCCCCGCCGGGGGCAGGGGAACTAGTGTTTTTGGCCCCGGCTTTCTAATCCGTGGATTTCCCGTCAATAACAGTATTTTTCGTGATGGCATTCCCTATCAATCCTTAGCCCCCTTAAATACCACAGACATCGAACAAATAGAAGTGCTCAAAGGCCCCTCTTCCATTGTGTTTGGTGCTGGAGAACCCGGGGGATCAATCAACCTAATTTCCAAAAAACCTTTGGATGAACCCTATTACAATGCGGCTGTGTCCCTTGGTAATTATAATGACTATCGTTTAGATGTGGATTTATCCGGTCCCCTCCTACCGGAAGCCATTGATACAGTTAATTATCGTCTCAATGTTTCCTATGAAACCTCCGGCAGTTTTCGAGATTTCGTCTACGGTGATCTCTGGGTTGTATCACCAACTTTAACTTGGAATATTGGTCCAGACACGAAGTTGAATATCTATGGACAATACACAACCAATCGGGAAACCTTAGATGAAGGCATCCCAGCACCAAATATCGCAGACTTGCCATCGAATCGATTTTTAGGAGAGCGATTTAGTAAATTTGAGCAAGATCAATACCTAATTGGCTACACCTTCAACCACGATTTTAACGAAAATCTGAAGCTACGCCATGCCATGCAATACTTGGCCTACGCCCCCGTCCGCTATGCGCCCCTCTTTGACTTTTTTGACGAAGATACTGGGGAATTAAATCGATTTGAATATTATGGGGGAGGAAATTATCAGCGTTTTTTCACCAATGCAGAATTGATAGGAGAATTCTACACTGGGCCGGTTAAACATCGGGTGTTATTTGGATTGGAGTATCGTAACGATACAGAGACTCCAGAATTTCAATTCAGCAACACCTTTGCTCCCATTAATGTTTTCAACCCGGTTTACACCAATACCCCTTTCCCCATCGCGCCAGAATTTTTCCGTGATGATCAAGTCAATCGCTTTGCGGTTTATCTACAGGATCAAATGGATTTATTTGACAACCTGAAGCTATTGGTGGGACTCCGTTACGATTCCGCTACCCAAAATCGGTCGACCCAGTCTATTACAGATCCAAGGGAAGAATTTAACCAAACCGATAACCAATTAACACCCCGGGTTGGTATTATCTATCAACCAATTCCCACGGTTTCCCTTTATGGCTCTTACACCACCTCTTTTAATCCTTCTTTTGCCGCCTCCCTCAACGCCGATGGTTCTACCTTTGATCCCCAGACCGGTCGCCAGTTTGAAGTGGGAGTTAAGGCAGACATTACCGACAAGTTAAGTGTGACTTTCTCGGCATTTGATATTAGGAAACAAAATGTTCCTACCATTGATCCTGCCAATCTATTATTTACCATTCAAACAGGGGAACAAACTAGCCGAGGGGTGGAGCTTTACCTGGGTGGAGAAATTTTGCCTGGTTGGAATATTGTCACCGGTTATAGTTACCTTGATGCTTTTGTAAGCCAAGATAATACCGATATCGTAGACAACACTTTATCTAATGTTCCTAGCAACCAGTTTAGCCTCTGGACAACCTATGAAATTCAATCGGGAAATTTACAAGGCTTGGGCTTTGGTTTAGGACTATTTTATGTTGATCAACGGGAGGGGGACTTGGACAACACCTTTGTGTTACCCAGCTATTTCCGCACCGATGCTGCCATTTTTTATCGTCGGGAAAATTGGGAATTACAATTAAACATCGAAAATTTGTTTAATACCCAGTATTTGGCCGAATCAAATGATTTTGACCTGAGTGTTTATCCCGGGGCTCCCTTTACGGTAGTAGGAAAAATTGGCGTAACATTCTAGGCATTTTAAGACTGCTGATGATGAGATTATCAGCAGTAAATTTTCTAATGCTCCAAAACCAGGATTGGAAAGATGAAAAAAAATGTTTACTACAGCAAAATTGCTGACATTTACGATCAAACTCGCTGGATGACAGAACCAATTGCTGAAGAAGTTGCAGATTTTATTCTCGCTCTAGTGAAGGCAACAAGAGAAACTACTTTTCTTGAGCCTGGTGTAGGGACTGGGCTCAATGTCATTCCTTTAGTCAGACGTGGTTATTCTGTAACTGGTGTTGATATTTCTCAGGAAATGCTTAGCCAATTTTCTCAAAAGTTGCCCCGTATTCCTCCGAATCTTAGGTTGATCCATGAAGATGCATCGCAACTATCTTTTCCAGACAGCAGCTTCGACGTAGTGTTAACGGTTCATATGCTTCATTCTGTTTCCAATTTAGGTATGTTTTTAGATGAGATTGATCGAGTCCTAAAACCAAATGGTTTTTATTTAAATGCTCAATGGGTTACTCCCCCTGCACATCTAGAATTTGAGAACCATTTCAAAACTATTTTGCTTAAGTATCAAGAGCCAAAGCCTTCACAACAATCATTAGAAGTAACTAACAAAATTAATATAGATGAATATTTACTAAATAAAGGGTATCAGTGTAATTATTTGACAGCTAAGGAATGGACGGTAAGCAATCAGGTGCAAGAACTACTCCATTTTTACAGATCACATGCCTATGGATTATGCTGGCTCCTTCCAGATGAAGCATTTAATCTTGCCATAAAGGAATTTGAAGTATTTTGTTATGAATATTACGATTCATTAAAGGTGGAGTTATCGTCTCAAGCACAATTCGAAATCTGGGCATACACAGTAAAATGATGATTTTAATTTCGGTATTACCTTCAGAGTATCTTTTTGATAAATTTCATAAAACCCCGAAGCAAAAATGAAAGATGTTAATGTATTTGATCCCAACACCACGATTGTTTTACCAAATCAACCAACTACTTCAAGACAAATTGTTGATTTTGATGAATTTACAGTACATTTTCAAGACAATGAAACCATAATAAATTTACCGCAAAGACTGGGTAAAGGGTATAATCGATCTATCCAGTTGAGGGACGGCTTAACAATTGAAATTATTCAGGTACAACTTGCCGAAGTTATGTACTTAAAGAGGAATCATAAGAAGAATTTTCCTCTAGTTGCTCACTTTTATCTTACAGGAAATTCAGTAGTAGAAACATTTAAAACTAAAGAAATTGAGCCAAAATATACAGAATTAGCGGGCAGAAATTATCTTTATCATTTACCTAATTTATCAGAACTCGAGCAATGGCCATGTGATACTGAAATAAAATTAGTTAGTGTTTATGCTCCTGTTGATTATTTCAGTTGTTTTTATCAAAGTGAAAACTTTGCTCCTAGCTTAATTAACCAATTAATCACAGGCGATCGTGATTTAAAGTTCCACTTATCACTAGGTAAAAACACACTTAAAGTCACTGAGATATTACAGCAAATTTATCAATGTCCCTATCAAGGCATAATTAAACAAATTTATTTAGAAAGTAAGGCTTTAGAATTATTTGCCTGGCAATTTAATTGTATGGATGCTACTAAATCAGAAAAAAAAGCATCTCAATTAAAAAAAGACGATTTAGAAAGAGTGAAATATGCACAGGAAATCTTGGTCAAACAAGTACTTGATCCTCCTTCCTTGGCACAGTTATCTCGACAAGTTAGCTTAAATGAGCGTAAGCTAAAACAAGGCTTTCGTCAACTATTTGGCACGACCGTATTTGGTTATCTGTATAATTATCGCATGCAACAGGCTCAGCAATTATTAGCAGATAATAACTTATCCGTGGCCCAGGTAGCACAAAGGGTAGGATATACCAATCCAGAAGCTTTTTGCATGGCATTTAGACGAAAATTTGGAGTTAGCCCCAAAACCCATCAAAAGACAATTTTCTACAAATAGTAGTAAGCAGTTTTTCATTCTGACAGAAGAAAAGTTATGATCTAAAAAGTCCGTTTCACAAAGAAAAAAGTCCGTCCTACAAAGAAATACATTTTGGCTTTCCCCTAGAATATATCCATTAATTATCAGTAAGTGTGGGGAGCACAAAAAATGATCAAAATTTTGGAACAGACTTCGCTCGCCGTTTTGATTGGTTTGACGGCCTTACATTCTGGTGTTGCCCTAGGATCAGTAGGGGAAAGTAATTTATCTGAAAAAGAAAAATTAGAAGATCAGGAGTTACAGAATGAATATAAGGCAAATGTAAAGATAGAAAATTGGCAACAGCAAATATCCCAAGCTCAAATTAAAGAAGTTATCCAAATTGAACTTAAAGATACGCAAACTGGCATTGAATTAATTTTAAAAACGGCCGATCAATCCCAGCTAATACCCTTAATTATTAGTGAGGACAATATTCTCATCATCGATATTTTAGACGCAGTTTTAAGGCTACCAGATGGGGAAAATTTTATAGTTGAGAATCCCAGTGAGCAAATTAGTCAAATAACCGCCGTACAGACAAGTTCAAATTCACTACGCATTACCGTAACTGGCAATGGTACTGTTCCCGCCGCTCAGGTGATACCATCATCCGAAAATTTAATTTTGAGCCTAACGCCTCCAATTAACACAGTGGAATCGGAAGAAGAAATCGAAATTGTTGCTACCCGAGAAGAAGAAGCAGCAGTCCAAGAATTTTTCGTTCCCAACACTTCGGTTGCCACGGGGACTGACACTCCCATTATGGATACGCCTTTTTCTGCACAGGTTGTTTCAGAAGAAGTAATTCGTTCCCAACAAGCCATCACCCTCGAAGATGTGTTGACAAATGTTAGCAGTGTGACTTTTGGCGGTACTACAGGGGGAAGAGAAACTATCTTTGGTATTCGAGGATTTGGCAATCAATTTAGTGATACGGTTCCTATTCTTAGGGATGGTTTTCGACTTTATGGAGGGTTTCAAGGGATTACGGAAGTTTCTCACCTACAACAGGTGGAAGTGCTCAAAGGTCCTTCTTCTATTTTATATGGCCAAATTGAACCCGGAGGTGTAATTAATTTAAACTCGAAAAAACCACTTAATGAACCGTTTGCTGAAGTCGAAGTGCAATTAGGTAATCAAGGATTAGTTCGTCCCCGTTTTGATATTTCAGGTGGTTTAAATCCCAGTGGGAATTTACGTTATCGATTAAACGGCGTTTATAGTAATGAAGCGAGTTTTCGCGACTTTAATCAACCGTTAGAACGATTTGCCTACGCTCCCATTGTCACCTATGCTATCACTGACGACACAGATTTAAGTTTAGCTGTTGAATATATTAATGACACGAATCCTGCTGACTTTGGCTTGAGTAGCTTCGGAGATGGGGTTGCACCAGTACCCCGCTCGCGGGTAATTAATGATCCCAGTGATATTGTTAACAAAAACTTTATTAGCGCTGGATATAATCTAGAGCATCGCTTCAATGAAAATTGGAAGTTACGCAATGCTTTTCGCTATATGAGCTACAACTATGACTATAACGTCATTGCTCTTCCTACTATTGTGAATGGGCCAACGGTTACCCGCTTCTTTGCTGACCAGGACGGACAACAGGGCTCCTATTCTTTCTATACCAATGCTGTCGGTAAATTTTCTACAGGCTCAGTTAAACATGAGCTCTTAGCTGGAATTGATTATAACTGGTCTGAAGAGAGTATTTTAACGCTTTTTGGTGGTCCGACGTCAATTAACGTATTTGATCCCGATTATAATGCAATTCCCAAACCTAATCGCTCTGATTTACCTCTTTTTGGCGATACTTTTACCAGTTCCAATCGTTTGGGAATTTATCTACAGGATCAAGTTTCTTTATTAGAAAATCTAATTTTAGTTGCAGGACTTCGTTACGATACTATCACTCAAAACACAAATAATTTACAAACTGATTTTAACCAAGGGGGAAATACACAACAAACAGATAGTGCAGTTACACCAAGGATAGGCCTACTATATCGTCCAATTCCGGAAATTAGCTTCTTTAGCAACTATTCCCAATCTTTCACTCCCAATAGTGGAATAGATATCAGTGGCAATCCCCTAGAACCAGAACGGGGAGAAGGTTTTGAAATTGGCGTTAAAGCGGAACTATTTGAGCAACAACTTCTCACAACCTTAACTTATTTTAATATTAGTAAAAATAATGTAGCGGTTAGCGATCCAGTTAATCCCCTATTTTTATCTACCATTGGAACACAACAAAGCCAAGGCATTGAACTAGATATTGTGGGAGAAATTTTACCCGGCTGGAAAATTATTGGTAACTATTCTTATATCAATGCAAAAGTCACCGAGGATACAGATCCTAATTTTGTCGATAACCGCCTATTTGGTATTCCCTATAATATGGCGAATTTATGGACGACCTATGAAATTCAATCGGGGGCATTACAAGGACTAGGGTTTGGAATTGGCTTTAATTACGTTGGCGATCGTTTTGGTGATTTAGCTAATACCTACACAGTGGGGGATTATATCATCGGAAACGCAGCGATTTTTTACCAACGAGATAAATATCGAGTTGCCCTAAACTTGAGGAATTTTACTAATGCTAACTACGTCCGAGCAGTCAGTGGTAACCAAACAGGAATTGAACCTGGTGAACCATTTATTATTATTGGCTCATTTTCGGTTCAGTTTTAAATCATTAAAAGTTACTTGCTGTTTTTTTAATGATTTAGGAAGTTCAAAAAAATCTGCTCTTCTTTAGCTCCAGTCAAAAAGCAGAGGAGAGCTATTTATACTTACATATTTAAATTATTGTATGAAAAAATATAAGATAAATTACTTTTCTACTCTCATGATTTTTATGACGTCTCTTTTGACTTCTTGTAATACAAACATAGATCGATCTTCACATCTACAACAATCAGATAAAAAAGGTTGCCGGATAATTGAGCATAAAATGGGAGAAACTGAAATCTGTGGAATTCCTCAAAGAGTTGTTGTACTTGGTCCCTATTTATTAGAACCTTTACTAGCGTTAAACATTCAACCTATTGCCTATGCAGATCACATTGCTTTTCATAAAGAAGATTATGATCATCCTACCGAGCAAATTCCTTATTTGGGACAATATATTAATAAACCCATTGCCAATGTAGGAATTGCTTACATGCCTTCGTTAGAAGGAATTTTTAAAGCAAAACCTGATTTAATTTTGAGTCCTGATCATAATAAAAATGAATATCAAAAATTTTCTCAACTTGCACCTACCTTAATGTTATCTTGGAATGAACCTACTGAAAATCTAGAGAAGATTGCCCAGGCTGTTAAGCAAGAAGAAAAAGTCGAACAACTTTTACAAGAAACTCAGCAAGAAATTGAAAAAGCAAAGCAGGAATTTTCCAAAATTGTTGCAGGATACCCCAAAATGCTTCTACTTCATGCTCAAAATTTACAGGAATTGTCTATTGCCAATAATGAAGATCTTTGTAGCTCTCTAATTGAAGAATTGGGATTTGAATTAGTTTCTTTACCAGGAGCAGGTACATCTACAAATTCAAGACTGCCCCTTTCTTTAGAATCTCTTCCTAAGTTAAATAATGCCAATTCAATTATTATCTTAGGTTATAATTTTCAAGAATTCAATAAATCAAAAAGTAGACAAAATTTTACTGAGCATCAATTATCTAATTTACAACAACAGTGGTCAGAAAATGCAATAACACAATCAATGAAAGCAAGTCGAGAAAATCGTGTTTATTATATTCCAACTTATCTATGCACGGGTTTACCAGGTTTTTTCGGTACAAAACTTTATCTTAATGAATTAAAAAAACAACTCTTAACCAATCAAAAACCATGATTAATTGTCAATTTTGTTCCGTTATTTCCAAATCTAACGGGGAAGATCCTATCGGCACAGCAAATTCAAGTGATCGTTGGTTAATTATGGAATTACCCCAACCTTGGACAGAGGAACGCTTTCATCATGACCCCATTCTTAAACCAATTCATGATCTTTTTCATCAACTTTCTGATCAAGGAGTTAAAGTATCTCCAATGGCGATCGCCTCAGATCACGAGTATTCTCAATCAGGATTTAGTCGTATTATTCACTACCAAAAGTTTAATTTGCTCTTTTCCAGTTTTATAAAAGAAGAATATTTAGTTCCTGATGATCAAAGGTGGGATCTTATCAAAAATTTATGTTATCAATCTCCAGAGTTAGAAAATTTTCGTAACTATAAACTGTCAGATGTTGTTGATCGAGATATGATGGTATGTACTCATGGAAACATTGATGTGGCTTGTTCGAGATTTGGTTATCCTATTTATAAACAATTACGACAAAAATATGCATCAAAAAATTTAAGAATATGGCGCTGCTCTCATTTTGGGGGACATCAGTTTGCTCCGACTTTAATTGATTTTCCAAATGGGCAAGTTTGGGGACATCTTGAGTCTGAAGTTTTAGATAATCTGGTAAGGCAAGAAGGTCAAGTTAAACAACTTTATAAATTTTATCGAGGTTGGGTAGGCGTAACAAAATTTGCCCAGATTGTTGAGCGTGAAATTTGGACTCAACGAGGTTGGCAATGGTTAAATTATCAAAAATCAGCTCAAATATTGAACATGGATGATAATCAGCATGATCCCAATTGGGTAGAGGTTCAATTTGATTTTATTTCTCCCGATAAAGTTAAAGGAGCTTATTTTGCAAGAGTTGAAGTCAATGGGTCAGTGATGACTGCTAGAAATTCAGGAGATGAACTTATTTCTGTCAAGCAGTATAGTGTCAGCTACTTAAAAGAAATTGATAAATAATTAATTTACAAAAATAAATGAAGACCTTTGTCACTCTTTGCTTGGGACAGGCTCTGTCGTCTATTGGTAGCGGTATGACTTATTTTTCTCTGACTATATGGATATGGCAAAAGACAAATTCTGCTATGTCAGTGGCTTTGATTTTAGTTTTTTATCAGCTCCCGCAAATTATCATTACACCTTTATCTGGTATCCTTACTGATTATTTTTCTCACAAAAAATTGCTAATTGTTAGCGATATCGGCTCTGCTGTATGTACATTTTCTGTGGGAATCCTAGCTTTTTTACAGATTCTTAATGTTAAGTATATATATCTGATTGCATCTATTATTGGTTGTTTTGGTAACATTCAAACCCTTAGTTATATTACCCTGGTCCCTTTAATTGTTCCTTATCAACACCATGCTCGTGCTAGTAGTATGGGAGCCATTACTGCATATAGCGCCGGAATTGTTGCCCCCGCTTTGGCTGGAATCTTATTTCCTGTGATGGGGCTAACTGGCATCACAATAATTGACATGACAACGTTCATGATCGCCGCTATAACGATCTTGATTCTACCAATAGCATTCGGAATTAAATCTCCTAAAATCACCAACCAAACTTTATTTGTTGTACGATTGAAAGAAAATTTTGTTGACGATATATTTTTTGGACTTAAATATATCTATAACCATCCAAATTTATCAAAGATATTGATCATTTTTTCATTGTTTAGCTTTGTAGAAGGAATCACTGAAGTAATTTACCAGCCTATGATTCTAGCAAAAACTGGAGGAAACACTGAGATTTTAGGGATTATTGTGGCCATCGGAGGAGTGGGGGGTATTGTTGGAGGAACTATTTGTAGTATTTGGGGAGGCTTCAAAAGAAGAACAACTGGTATTTTTATTGGCTTTATAATCAATGGATTCAGTCGATTGGCCATGGGACTGATTGCCCAACCAAAATTTTGGCTACTAGCTAACGTTGGTGCATCACTACCAAGTCCCTTAATCACCAGTTCATATACAGCAATTTGGTATGAGAAAGTTGCACGGGAAATACAAGGCCGAGTATTGGCTGCAGATTATTTGATCGGCACTGTTATCAGTAGTTTATCTGGATTGGCCGCAGGAATTTTAGCTAATCAGATATCGGTAATGCTGACTCACTTGAGTAACTTTTTAATCCTACCTATCAATGAAATTTTTGGACCTCCCCCAGGCAGCGGCATGGCATTCTTAATGGTGAACTGTGGAGTGCTCGCATTTCTATTGGGGCTATGGGGTCTATTGATTTATCAACGTGGGGATGATTAGCAAGTAATACCATCTCCTATGGGACATTGAACTCTCATCGTTATTGAGATAATCCACAAGGTTGTCCCAATCGCCACAGCACATTTTTCCAACAAATATACTGCACTGGTATTTTGCCCGTTAGGGCTTTGCTCAATAAATTAAACCCATCAAATATTTAGGAATAATTTGCATTAGGAGTAGACTAATAGATTGATCAATTCTTTCAATCTACTTCAGCTTATTCAGCTTCCCATCTGCCCATGACCCTACTTCTTTCCGAGTCCGACTACCATGAGCTTTGTCAAATTCCCTTTGAACCTGAGTATTACACCACCACTCCAGTTGACAGTTTTGAAACCATTCGCTGGCTGCCCGCTTGCCTGGGCCATGGCCGTACCCGCTGCTTGGAACTTTCCCCTGGGGTTTGGTTGGATTTGATCAACAAGGAATTTACCCGGCCCTGGGCACTGAAAGTACCGGTACACGAGCATTTAGTACAGTTCACCGTCCTATTGTCGGGGACCGTTGATTATGAGGAAACCTATCCAACTCTGGAGACAAAGAAGGGTTATGTATCCGGGAGTGGCCTTTCCCCTGGTTATGTGGCACGGTATGGCCAATTGGGCCACCTAGAAGGCATTAACGTCCACCTCGAACCCCAAATTTTAGAACAATTTTTAGTTGGGCAATCCCTATCCCTAGGCCAAGCTTTACTCAAAAAGGATGAGTGGAAAATGGCTTGGTTTCCCTCCATTACGGTTGAAATGCGGACAGTAGCTCAGCAGATGCTCCAATGTCCATTTCACGGAGTGACGCGACGTTTTTTTCTCCAAGCCAAGGTGTTTGAACTTTTCGCCCTTCAATTGCATAGCATTATGGCCGACCAAAATTCTTCTCCATTTTCTGGCACTTTGAAACCAAAAACAATTGAGAAGATCTACGAAGCGAGAGCCAGACTAGTTGCCCAACTGGAAAGCCCTCCTTCCGTTTTGGAGTTGGCCCAGCAGGTGGGGTTATGTGATCGTACCCTCCGCCGTGGTTTTCGGGAACTGTTTGGCACCTCTGTAATCGGTTATCTGACCCAACAACGTCTTCACCAGGCCAAAGATCTGCTCTCCCAGGGCAATTACACTGTCGCCGAAGTCGCTAACAACGTGGGTTATAGCCACTTAGGCCACTTCTCCGCGGCGTTTCGCAAACAGTTTGGTGTCAGCCCTAAACAGTGGATGCTGAGTAATTGATAGTCTCTCCCGGTTAAAGCCAGAGGATTTCCATCTACCCAAACAAAGAAAATTAGGGGAGTTTCTCCCGTTAGCCGGGGATTTTTTTGCCTCAAAGTCCGTTTTTGGATCAACGTGACCGTTTTTTGGATAGACAAGGCCAGAGACAACTATCTACACTAATTTTCCTAGCCAATCAAGAAAGATTTGCAACAAGTAACTGACGTGTGGGAGGACGTGACATGAAAACAAGATTAGTACGATTTGGCTGGACGATCGCCCTTGGAATAGTGATGGAAACGATGGCTATGCCCCTGGGGGCTCAAGAAATTATTAGTGAGCCATCCCCATCTGTGACAGTGGAACTGGATCAGGGGACATCGTTGGTACAAGTGCAGGAAGTGCGTCTAGAGCCATCGGGGCCAGGGTTAGAAATTATTTTGGTGACAGCGGGAGGGGCGATCGCCTCTCCGAACCTACAAACGGTGGGCAATGCCTTAATTATTGATCTTCCCAATACTTTGATGGCCTTACCTGGGGGCCAGGGGTTTGAAGAAGTGAGCCCCACTGCGGACATTGCGTTTGTCAGTGTTACCCAAATGACCGATAACCAAGTGCGCTTAGCTATCACGGGGGTAAATGGGCCACCGGAAGCCGAAGTAAAGCCTAACTCGCAAGGGTTACAATTGCTGATTCGACCAGGGGTTGCCGGGACAACCGCCGAGATAGAGGAAAGTGAGGCCCTACAAATTGTGGTTTCCGCCACCCGTACAGAGGAGGAAATCGCTAACATTCCCCGGTCGGTAACGGTAATTGAACGGGCAGAAATTGAGCAACAAACCCAGGTTTACTCTTCCTTGGCGGATATTTTGGGTCAACTAGTGCCAGGCTTAGCCCCCAGCACCGGGAGTGCCAGTCAATTTGGCCAGGCTTTGCGAGGACGTAACGTTTTGGTTTTGATTGACGGTGTGCCCCAAACCACCAACCGTAATGCCTTCCGAGATTTGCAAACCATTGCTCCCAGTGCCATTGAACGGATTGAAGTGATCCAGGGGCCAACGGCCATTTACGGGGATGGTGCCACTGGAGGAGTAATCAACATCATCACCCGTGGTCCTGCCCCTGAGCCCTTCCTAGCCAGCACCCGCCTAGCCATCAACACCGATTTTGACAGTGTATCCAACAGCCTAGGGAGGATGGTGGAACAATATGTGGGCGGAACCCTTGACTATGCTGACTACGCTTTCACCGCATCCTATGAATCCGTTGGGGGATTTTTTGACGCCTTAGGTAATCGCATTCCCCCCGATCCCAATGGCCAAGGAGGAGTATCGGACACTGATAGCTTTAATGTTTTGGGTAAATTGGGCATCAACATGACTGACGAACAGCGCCTGCAAATTACCATTAATCATTTTCAAGCCACCCAAAACACTGATTTCACCGTTGATCCTAGTATTACGGCGATCGCCGGTAGACAGAGATCCCAAGCGATTGACGGGCTGGACCTTGATACCCCCCAAACCAGCAATAACACCGTAGTCAGCCTTGATTACAGCCACAGTAACGTCCTCAATGGCAACCTTAAGGGACAAATCTACTATCGTGATTATCTGACTAGGTTTTTCCCTTTCGACGGCCGAGCCTCCGTTAGCTTGGGCAATAGTATTTTTCAGTCTGAAATTGACTCCACCGAGTGGGGCGGCAGACTACAACTGGACACCCCCCTAACGGGAGAAAAAAATCTGCGCCTACTGTGGGGAGCGGACTACAACAATGAAAGTACCGCTCAGCCAGTGAACATTTTTGATCCAGTTACTTTTGATAGCAGTGGCGGTTTAAGCTATCGCAATACTGGTAAAAGGACTTGGGTTCCATCTCTCAACCAAGACAGCCTGGGATTGTTCGGCCAATTGAACTGGCGGGCTAACGATTGGCTCACCCTACTGGGGGGCATCCGCCATGAACAAGTGGGCCTGTCGGTGGATGATTTCACTACCCTGGGCGGCAATACAGTCCAAGGGGGTGACTTAAGCTACGATGCAACGCTTTTTAACCTGGGGGGAGTAGTAGATGTCACCGATAACATCAGTTTGTTTGCCAGCTTTGCCCAAGGTTTTTCCCTAGCCGACGTGGGCCTAGTGCTTCGTAATGCCCCTGCGGGCTTTTCCCTAGCCACTCTGCAACCGGAAGCCCAGCGGGTCAACAATTACGAAATTGGTGTGCGGGGCAATTGGCAAAATCTCCGCTTTTCTTTGGCGGGGTTTTATAATTCCTCTGATTTGGGCACGACCTTCACGGCTCCAGGGGAAATTTTGCGAGCACCGGAACGGGTTTATGGAGTGGAAGCCACCATGGATGCCCGGGTGGGGGAAAGTTGGCAGTTGGGGGGCACATTTAGCTTGTCCGCCGGCGAAATTGACCGCTTGAACACCGGCAACTATACTCCCCTCGATGGTTTTCGCATTGCACCGGTGAAGCTCACAGCCTATGTACAACACCAAACCACCCCCGGTTGGCAAAACCGGCTACAACTCCTCTATTCTGGCGATCGTGATGTGTTTAGCAATAACACTGTTTTTGGCCAGCTCCCCGTCAGTAGCTATGTCACCCTGGACTACATAAGTAGGATCAATGTTGGCCCTGGGAAACTGGAAATTGGCATTGCTAATTTGTTAAACACTGACTACTTTCCGGTGGTGTCCCAACTCCAGCCCAACGAGTTGAGTAATGCCGCCGCCCGGGGACGATTTCTCCGCATTGGCTATGCATTTGAGTGGTAAATGCCTTTCCCCTCAATTTTTTGGGGGGCAACCCATGCTAAGAGCCTGTTTTAAAAGCCCCCCTGCCCACCCAACTTTGGGGGGAAACTGAATGAAAGCCCCCTAGTATTGCCGGAGCTTTAGTGAGGAGATTTAGGGGGCGGAGTAAAACTTTCCAAACACGTTCTAAGGCTCTAAATGTCGTTCCAAATCATCTAGTAGCAGGTGGGCGGCTTGGATACCTCCGGCAGTGGTCCAAACCACATCGCTAACAGCGTAGGCCTTACCCGATTGAACAACCTCCAACTGCTGCCATAGGGGATGGTTTAACCAAGGATTCGTTATGCTGCCGGGGGTTTGGTCCCCGCTATCTCCGGTATAGATGAAGTAAAACAGTGCATCAGCTTCCATTTGGGGAATTTGCTCGAAGGAAACATGTTCAGCAAAGCCATGGTTAGCTTGACTCGCCGGTCTTTCCAAACCCACTGCCTGCAAAATTTGACCGGGGAAAGAATTTTGTAAATAAATGCGGGCTCCCCTTGGCATAAATCGGACGAGGGAAATTGTTAAATCTTTTGCACTTAGTTTTTGACGCATTTGGGCCACACGCGTGTCCCAATCGTTCAAAAGTTGCTCCGCTTCGGCTTCTCTGTCAAGGGCCTGCCCATAAAGACGTAGGTTATCTTGCCATGATTCACCAATGGTTTCTGAAAAAACTGTGGGGGCAATGGCACTCAGTGACTTGTAAATTTGTCCCTGGCGCAACCGACTACCGATAATCAAGTCCGGCTGTAAGGCGACAATTTTCTCTAGGTTAGGCTGCATTTCATCTCCCACGATGGGGACTCCAAGCATATCCTTTGCTAAATATTCGTAGTAAGGATCTCCGGACCAAGATTTAACTGCCCCCACCGGGGTGACTCCCAAGGCCAATACCATATCTGTTGCTTCATTGGTCAACACCACTATGCGCTGTGGCTCATTGGGGACTGCCGTTACGCCCATGGCGTGGGCTATGGTGCGCTGGGTTAGGTTTGATTGAATGGTTTCCCCAGGGGAAAATTCAACGGGTACTTGTTTAGCACAACCAAATAGCACCAGGCAGAAAGTAAAAATTATTAGTTTACTTTTCATTTTAGGTGTCGGCTAACGGGTACACAGAGAGGGGTGCCAGTGACGGGATCGGCGATGATGCGGCTCTCCAGTCCAAAAACTTGTCGTACTAGTTCTTCGGTGACGATCGCCTGGGGTCGTCCTTGGGCCAGTAGTTTTCCATCCCGTAGGGCAATCAAGCGATGACTATAGCGACAGGCCAAATTGAGGTCGTGCAATACCATCACAATGGTGCGTCCTGCTTCCCGGTTCAGCCAATGGAGTAAATCTAAAACTTCAATTTGATGGGCTAGATCGAGATAGGTGGTGGGTTCGTCTAACAATAAAATTTCAGTGTCTTGGGCCAGGGCCATGGCAATCCAGGCTCTCTGGCGTTGGCCTCCCGAAAGGCTATCAAGAGGGCGGTTGGCAAATTGATGCAAATCGGTGGTGGCGATCGCCTCTTCTACTTTCAATTCATCCTGTTTTGACCATTGTTGTAGCCAGTTTTGATGGGGATAACGGCCCTGGGCCACCAGTTCCCTGACAGTTAATCCTTCCGGGGCGGGGGGGCTTTGGGGCAAAATACCCAGACGTTTGGCCAATTCTTTGGTGGGCAGATGGGCGATCGCCTCTCCTTCTAAATACACGGTGCCGCCCTGGGGTTTGAGTAGTCGTGCCATGCCCCGTAGGAGAGTAGATTTGCCACAGCCATTTGGTCCCACCAGTGTGGTGATTTCCCCTTGGTTAATTGCCAAATCGAGCCCTTGAATAATTAGGTGACTATCGTAGGCTAGGCTGAGCTTCCTGGTAGTGAGGGCAATGGGAGTGGCAACATCCAACATAGTTATTAAGATTAACTACTAATAAGATTAGAGATTATTGTAGAGGACTGGGGGACAGGGAAATGGGTTTTAATGCCGAATAGTCCTCTGTTAAATGCTTGGTCGCCATGGGGATTCTTCCTTTTTCCTGCAAATATTGCTGTAGTGGCTATTAATTGTTAAGAATAATTAGGAATAGTAAGAAATTTTTGCTTTCTAACTGAGCAGTGTAATTCACCCCGGGAAACCGTTATCTAAAAACAAGTAAATGAGGTCATGGGGCTATTGATTCCGATTTCGGTATAGGAGCCAGAGAAAATAGGGAGCGCCCACGATCGCCGTAATTACTCCGCAGGGAATTTCTATCGGGGCAAAAACGGTTCTACCAATTAAATCTGCCAGTTCTGTAATGCAGGCTCCAGTTAGGGCCGCAACGGGAATCATGCCCCCATGGGAGGGGCCTACCAGATGGCGGGCCAGGTGGGGAGCCATCAAACCGACAAAGCCAATATTGCCGGCGGTGGCCACACAGGAACCCGCTAGGGCCACACTGCAAACTAGTAAAAGACCCCGCATCCATTCCACCCGGCTACCCAATCCTCGGGCTAGATTGTCCCCTAGGTTTAGGGTGTCCAACTCCCGGGCCAATGCCAAGGAGAGGGGAATAAACAAGGCTAGCCAAGGTAGCAGGGGCAATAAATGTTCCCAACCCCGGCCATGGACGCTACCAGTGAGCCAAACTAGGGCCTGACTAACCACGCTAATTTCCCCAAAGGTGACCATCAAACTGGTGAGGGAACTGGCTAATGCGGCTAGGCCAATGCCCACCAAAATTAACCGGACGGGGGCACTGCCCTGATTCCAAGCCAGCACATAAATGGCGATCGCCGCTGTTAAACCACCGCAAAAAGCGGCCACTGGCAGCAAGGAAGGAGAAATACCCGGTAGCAAAACGATGAAGGTAACCGCCACCAAACTAGCCCCCGCATTGACACCAATAATTTCAGGGGCTGCCAAAGGATTGCGGGTAATGCCTTGCAAAATCCCTCCGGCGATCGCCAAACCCATACCCACCAACAATGCCACCAAGGACCGGGGTAATCGCAGAGTACGCACCACAAATTCATGGTCAGCATCGGTAGATAGCCCAAAGATGGCCTGGAGCATCGCCAAGGGAGGGACAGGATATTCCCCCCAACTAATATTGAGAATAAATAGTAATAATGCTAGAGCAGTAAGTAATCCCATTACCAAGGGGACATGGCGATCGAGGCGAAACGATAGGGGTAAAGACCGGAGACGGACCACAATCCAAGGTCGAGGGGCAAACATGGCACAAATGGAACAAACAGTTAATAAAATTCGGGATTCAATCAATTAGCCTGGAATGGCCTTGGGTTGTCTTTGGAGTTGACCCGTTAGGTTTGATTATTTAATTTGGGAGCGGGCAAGATAAATAAAAAAAGGTGCCCCCACCAAAGCAGTCATAATGCCCACTGGTAGTTCTTGCGGGCTGATCAATAATCGGGCGGCCATGTCAGCCACAGAAAGAAAAATTCCCCCCATCACCATGGCGTAGGGTAAAATCCATCGATAATCCACTCCGACCCCAAAACGAACCACGTGGGGCACAATTAAACCGACAAAGCCAATCGGCCCCGCCAGGGCGACGGCACTGCCCGCCAGTAACACCAAAACCGTTGCCGCCCCCAATTTTACCCAGGCCGTTTTTAGGCCTAATCCCTGGGCCACTTCTTCTCCAAAGGTCAGTAAGGTTAATTGCCTACCCAAACTAAGGGAACTGACCAAACCAACCATGATGTAGGGCAAAACCGCCGTTAAACCATTCCAATCTTGTCCCCCTAGGGAGCCGGCCAACCAAAAGCGAATATCGTCTAGGGTACGTTGATTGAGCAGGAGAATGCCGGTGGTCAAAGAGCCTAAAAAATACGACAGGGCCGCCCCCGCAATGACCAATTTAATTGGGGTGAGACCACTGCGGCCAAGGGTTCCCAAGCCATAGACAACTACAGCGGCGATCGCCGCTCCAATGAAGGCAAATGCCCACTGGTTACTACCATCGCCACCAATAAATGTGGCCAGAACCACCGCTAAGGACGCACCCACATTAACCCCCAGAATATCGGGAGCTGCCAGAGGATTACGGGTTAAACCCTGGGTAATGGCCCCGGCCACAGCCAAGGAAGCTCCCACCACGATCGCCAGAATGGCCCTGGGTAAACGTACCGTGCGAATAATTAAATGGTCAGTGGAACCGTCAAATTGAAATAGGGCTTGCCACACTGTTTGGGGACTAATATCCGCCGCTCCCAGGAGAATACTGGATATTAGACAGGCGAATAAAACCGTTGCCCCCAGGACAAGGCCCAAGGCAAGATAACCGGGAGATTTAGCTCGAAAATACAAGGACGATCGCATAATGCATTGGAGAAAGGGCACGGATCTTTAGGTAGGGATTAACCTAATTGCCCGACTCCGTTCTTTACTTTAGTGAAGTTACTAGGAAAGATTATCAATAAAAGGGGGCAACCGGAATAGTTCCCTGCCTTGTCCATGGCGATCGCTGTTTATTTTTATCGAGCTGTAAACTTTTGGATTGCTTCTAGTCGAGAGGGCATCAATACGCATTCCTCTAGCAGCGCAAAATTTAAACCTGGAAGTAATTTGCTGGTTGAAGTTTCTTGGTAATGCTCGCCTTCTAGGGAGTAAATAGAAAATTTTCCGTCCTGCCACAGCCAAACCTCTTGAATGCCCAGCCGTTGATACTTTGCTAGTTTGCTTGGACTGCCACTGGTGACATTGACCTCAATTGCCAAATCAGGATGCTCCTTTTTTTCACCAAGGTAGTAGGATTCATCCGGCTCAAACGATACCGATTTCTCCCTCGATTCACGGGTTGCACTACCAACTGGAAAAAATTCAATACCCTGAGAGAATAAATAATATTCAATCAAAAATCCGATTATGGTTTTGATGGATTCGTGGTACTCTCCCAGGGTCATGAACTCAATTACTCCGTCAAAATAGGTGATACGTAGCCCTGACCGTTGTTCCATCGCCGCCTGAATCGTCTTAAAATCTTCCCAACTATGACGACCGGGGAGGATAAAATTTTGACTTTCACTGAGAGTTAACGGAGAAGTGGCGACGCTCATGGGGACAGCCCTCTGCTTGGGTTGCACAAATGCTACATTCCCTATGTTAATCGCCCTTGGAGTGAAAGGCGATCGCCAAAATATATCCCCTGAACTCTTCTAAGGGGACTGTCAGGGTAAGCCTTTTGGACAATAAACAGTATTGAAGTTATGACCACCCCCGATCGCCTATTGCAACTGCGCCAACAACTCCAAAAAGCCAGCTACGCCTACTATGTACTGGATGCGCCGGTCATGGAGGACAGCGTTTACGACCAGCTTTACCGGGAACTGCAAAGGCTAGAGGCAGAAAATCCGGAGTTAATTACCCCCGACAGTCCGACCCAACGAGTGGGGGAGCAACCGGCCAGTCAGTTCCGCTCTGTTGCCCATAATATTCCCCTCTACAGCCTAGAAAATGCCTTTAATGTGCAGGAATTACAACAGTGGCAAGAACGCTGGCAACGCATTGCCCCAACCATCGAAAAGGCTGAATACGTCTGTGAGCTAAAAATTGACGGCTCGGCGATCGCCCTGACCTATGAGAATGGTTTGTTGGTGCGGGGGGTAACTAGGGGAGACGGCACCACCGGGGAAGAAATTAGCCAAAATATTAAAACCATTCGATCCATTCCCGTGAAGCTTAATTTAGATAATCCTCCCCCAACGGTGGAAGTGAGGGGGGAAGCCTTTTTGCCCCTAGAAGAATTTAATCGTATTAATCACGAGCGGGAAGCCCAGGGAGAAAGCTTATTTGCCAATCCCCGTAATGCCGCCGCCGGTACTCTCCGTCAGTTGGACCCCAAAATAGTCCACCAAAGACGCTTACAATTTTTTGCCTATACGCTCCATTTACCAGGGCAAGAAGACAAAATCCAAAGTCAATGG
Organism: Synechocystis sp. FACHB-908; assembly: GCF_014698595.1. Taxonomy (NCBI): domain Bacteria; kingdom Bacillati; phylum Cyanobacteriota; class Cyanophyceae; order Synechococcales; family Merismopediaceae; genus Synechocystis; species Synechocystis sp. FACHB-908. The sequence goes on from NZ_JACJTH010000041.1 coordinate 40,478, forward strand.
CAAGCTTTGGAATATCTCAAAAAAGCTGGCTTTATGGTTAATCCCCATTGTCAGCTCTGTAAAGGTTTAGATGAAGTAGTGGCATATTTTGAAGACTGGGAAGGCGCCCGGCAACGCTTACCCTATATGACCGACGGGGTGGTGGTGAAAATTAATCAGTATCCCCTGCAAAGAGAGTTAGGCTTCACCCAAAAATTTCCCCGCTGGGCGATCGCCTTAAAATATCCTGCCGAAGAAACCCCCACCGTAGTCAAAGCCATTGAAGTTAATGTGGGCCGCACCGGCGCAGTCACCCCCCTAGCCGTGATGGAGCCAGTACAGTTAGCCGGCACCACGGTACAAAGAGCCACTCTGCATAACCAAGACCGCATCCAAGAATTAGATATCCGGGTGGGGGACACGGTAATTATTCGCAAAGCAGGGGAAATTATCCCCGAAGTGGTCCGGGTAATGACAGAATTGCGCCCGGAAAACACCACCCCCTACATTTTTCCTTCCCATTGCCCGGCCTGTGGTTCCCCCTTGGTCCGACCCCTGGAAGAAGCTGTCATCCGTTGTGTCAATAGTTCCTGCTCCGCTATTTTGCAAGGCAGTTTAATTCACTGGGCTAGCCGCAACGCTTTGGATATCCAGGGTTTGGGGGAAAAAGTTGTGATTACGCTCTTGGAAAATCGGTTAGTCAACTCCGTTGCTGATTTATATGGTTTACAGGTGGAGCAGTTGTTAGGATTAGAACGTTTTGCCCAAAAATCCGCCGAAAAATTAATTGCCGCCATTGAAGTTAGCAAAAGCCAACCCTGGAGCCGCATTTTATTTGGCTTAGGTATCCGCCATGTGGGCCAGGTAAATGCCAAATTACTCAGCCAACAGTTTCCCACCGTGGAAAAACTAAGCCAAGCCAGCATTCCCGACCTGGAAGGAGTCTATGGCATTGGCCCAGAAATTGCCGAAGCCGTGGTTAATTGGTTCAGGAACCCCGGTAATCAACAATTAATTCAAGATTTAGAGGAGTTGGGTTTAGTATTGGCAAACCAAGGGATTGACCAGACCAAAACTGACAGCGGCAAGTTAAAGGGCAAAACCTTTGTGTTAACCGGGACTTTGCCCAACCTTAGTCGCCTAGAAGCTCAGGAATTAATTGAACAGAGCGGCGGTAAAGTAACCAGCAGTGTAAGTACCAAAACTGATTATGTTCTCTTGGGAGATAAACCAGGAAGTAAGGCCGCCAAGGCGGAAAGTTTGGGCATCAAGTTACTATCTGAGGCGGAGTTTTTACAATTGTTGGAGCCGTAGGAAACCAAATTGATTCTGCAATCAAAACAAATAAAAATAGTCGAGTTTAAGCAAAATTGCGATGGGATAGTAAGCAAAATTAATCCAATTTCAGCGCTATCCCAGTCCACTCCAGAGCTTAGAATCCAACCATTGTTTTTTTCTACCAGATCAACTTAGATAGGTGTAGCGCCGTAAACTTTGCTCATAATCTTCCAATAAGCGCCGAGATTCCTCCAGGGTAATTTGTCCATTGCTCAAGGCTAACTCCGTATGACGCCGCAGGCCTTCGAGTAAATCATCAGAATCGTACTGAACATAACCCAAAACCTCCGTCATGGTATCTCCCCGCACCACCGATTCAATCTGATAACCTTGGGGAGTAGTGGCAATGTGAACTACATTAATGTCACCAAATAAATTATGTAAATTGCCCATAATTTCTTGGTAAGCACCGACTAAAAACATACCTAAATAGTAAGGATTGCCGTCATTTTCTAGGGGGTGAACTTCTAGGTATGACTTGACATCCCACAGGTCAATAAAACGGTCAATTTTACCATCACTGTCACAGGTTAAATCGGCTAAAATCACCCTTTGACTAGGTTTCTCATTGAGATGGTGAATGGGCAAAATGGGAAAAAGTTGATCTAAAGACCAGGATTCCGGTGCTGACTGGAAAACCGATAAGTTAACGTAATAAATATCGGTCATTATTTTATCCAGCGCTTGAAAATCTTCGGGAATATACTCTAGTTGTCTGGTGATTTCAAAAATTTTACGACAACAAGCCCAGTGAATTTGCTCTGCTTGTCCCCGTTCCGTCAGACTTAAATAGCCGAAGTTAAAAAGACTACTAGCCTCCGTCTTTAATTGCAGAGCATCATGGTATTGCTCCTGGTATTGTTCCGCTGTAATTGTTTCGTAACATTCCCAGAGATTTTTTAGCAGGGGATGGGCATTTTCATCGGGGGGATGGGGTTCACTGAAGCCTGTTTGGTTGCTGCCTAGCACATCAAAAACTAGCACCGACTGATGGGCCATAATTGCCCGCCCACTTTCGCTCACAAGAATGGGAGGGGAAACCTGCCCAAGCTCACAGGCATCTTGAATGGCCGCCACAATGTCGTTGGCGTAGTTTTGCATGTTGTAATTTTTCGAGGCGGGATAGTTGGTCTTGGAACCGTCATAATCCACCGCCAAACCGCCCCCCACATTGAGGTAGCGCATTTTTGCCCCCAGCTTGACCAATTCCACATAGAGTTGGCTGGCTTCCCGCATAGCTTCTTTAATCAGAGCAATGTCCGAAACTTGCGTTCCCAGATGAAAATGAAGCATTTTCAGGCAATCGAGACAATTATTTTCCTCTAGACGATGAATTACGGTCACAATGTCCGGCATGGTCAGACCAAGCTTAGCCCGATCGCCGTTGCCAGAGGAAATTTCCGAGGATTTGAGCGACTGACAACTTAACCGGGCCCGTACCCCCAACATGGGTTTAATGTTTAACTGCTGAGAGATGTGTAGTACCCATTCCAGTTCCCGTAGTTGTTCAATGATGATGATGGGACGATGGCCTAAGCGTTTGGCTAACAGAGCTGTTTCTAGATAATCCTGGTCTTTGTAGCCATTACAAATGATTAGGGGCTTGGTATGCTTGTCCTGACGGTCTAAGGGAGGTGGTAGAGTTGCGAGGGCAATCATCAATTCCGGTTTGGAACCTGCCTCCAATCCACACTGGGAAGTTTGCCCAAAGCGAACCAGGGCTTCCACCAGATGTCGTTGCTGGTTACATTTGACCGGATAAACCGCCTGATAGGTGTTGGGGTAATTGTAACGGGCGATCGCCTTGGCAAAACAACTATTCAATCGCTCTAGGCGATCGGCCAAAATATCGGAAAAACGAATTAATAGGGGTAAGCCGAGCTTTCTTTGCCGCAGGGCTTCCACCAGTTCCAACAAATCTAACGAACCGCCCCGATCGCCGTTGGGAGAGACGGTTATGTTACCAGCGGCATTAATGGCAAAATAAGGTGCCCCCCAGGCCTCAACCCGGTACAGAGCTTCGCTTTCTTCAATGCTCCAGGAGGCATTTTTTTTCTTGAATTTCTTGCCTAATGCTTTATCCGCCGGCACAGGTTCTTCCCCCATAATTCCTCTATCGAAGATGGATTAATTCTCTAGACTCTCTAATGGTAACTGCCCCGGACTCCCCGGCGATCGATGGCAATCAAGATCAGCAATCAGAAGATTACTCAGTCAAGCAAAAAGCACCCCCCATTGAAGGAGAGTGCAATTTGCAGATTATTCAGTTGGCATTACACCAAGGAATTAACCGTTGACAGCAGGAGCGGTCAAAGCCACAGGAGCTTGCTCCCCAGACGCTAAGTCGAG